>DRMA01000018.1 GCA_011375245.1 Thiothrix sp.
AGAAGCTGGATTACCAAAGTAACCACTCACCATAATCAGGCTAACCGAATCAAGGCTGGAAAATTTTGCCCATTGTTGTAAGCGTGGGCATTGTACGTTGGGTAAATTTTCTTGTGGTAGCGGTAGTTTTTGTTTAAGCCAATAAAAACGTGCAGGAAACAAACACTGAGGATGTGCATTAGGATCTTCATTCTCAGTGATTGGCTGATAAAATGCTTGTAAGGTTGCGTAGAGTTCCGTTTTGGGTGTTATATCTTGTGTGTTTTTATGAGTAAGAAAAAACTCAGGCGTAATCACATCACTGTGAGTTGTAATATGGGGTGTTAGTCGAAAATGCAGTAAACGTAACCATGTTGGATCATTATAAAGTCGTTGGGTTTCTATCGTGGAAAAAACAGTTTTAAGATCAACAGGTACAGGCTTATTATCGGTCGCATGGGCTATGCCTATTATGCTTAACAAATACAAGACTAATAAAACAAACCTAAACATATTGCCCTGCACACCATCCTGATGACCATGCCCACTGAAAATTATAGCCACCTAAATGCCCAGTCACATCAAGCGTTTCACCGATAAAATACAAGCCTTTTACATGGCGGCATTCAAAGGTTTTTGAAGAGAGTTCATTGGTATCAATACCGCCTAAAGCCACTTCTGCTGTTCGCATGCCTTCTGTGCCTGAAGGGGTAAACTCCCAATGGTTAAGTTGTTGTGCTATATGATTTATTTCGTTGGTAGTGTAGTTTTTTAATGGCTTATTAACGAAGGTGGTTTCACTCATACATTCCGCTAAACGTGTAGGTAAATGCTGTTTTAACACATTTTTTAGTAGGAGGTTTGGGTTCTTACTTTGGGCGGATAACAGTAATGCCTGTGCATCCTTTTCAGGCAGCATATCAATAATAATTACATCACCTTTTTTCCAATAGGATGAAATCTGTAATACCGCAGGGCCACTTATACCTCGATGGGTAAAAAGGATGTTTTCTTTAAAATGCTGGTTATTGCAACTTACTGTGACTGCTAAAGAAATGCCTGCTAAGGGTTTAAAGAAACGCTCTAATTCGGGTTGAGGAAAGGTAAAAGGTACAAGCCCAGCATAAAAAGGATAATTTTTAATGCCAAACTGTTTGGCAACTTGTAGCCCAAAATCAGTCGATCCCATACGTGGAATCGAAGGGCCACCACAGGCGATAACCAATGCGGAAGCATTAAAATGCCCTTGATTACTTTGAATATTAAACCCATGATGCTTTGCAGCGCTATCAGTTGTTTTTTCTAGTGCGTGTAAGGTGCAGTTTAGATAAAGTTTAACGCCCCATTGTGTACATTCATTGAGTAATAAATCACGAATAGCTTTCGCTTTTTGATCACAAAACAGTTGCCCTAAGGTTTTTTCATGCCATGTTAGCCCATTGGCTTCAATAAAATGAATAAAATCCCATTGGGTATAGCGCGCAAGTGCTGATTTACAAAAGTGTGCATTATGCGATATATAAGCACTAGCATCGGTATAAAGATTAGTGAAGTTGCACCGCCCCCCACCTGAAATGAGTATTTTTTTTCCTGCTTGCGTTGCTTTATCCAGTAGAACAACACTTTTACCGCGTTTAGCAGACTCTATAGCACACATCATGCCTGCAGCGCCTGCACCAATAATGCATACATCAACGCATGTATTCGCCGTATTATTTCTTTCTGAGTTTTTCAACTTCTTCCTGCGTTAATACGCGTGCATCTTCTTCAAGTAAATCAGGGATACCATCAATAATGGGGTAGGCAAGACGTGCTGATTTAGAAATTAGCTCTTTGTTTTTTTTATCATAGATTAAAGGGCCTTTGGTAACAGGGCAGACTAGAATATTAAGCAGTTTTTTATTCATACGAATTGTCGCGTGAAGCGATGTTGGAAAAATGGCTATTAAATGCAATTTTAAACGCATTGTCCAGTTGTGCATTGATGGGTAAGTACCATGCATTTTCTAAATGCAGTTGTTGGCATTTAACCGCATCTTTTTCAGTCATTACGATGGGCAATGTATTATCTAAAGTCGTGAAATCATCTTGTGTAAAATGATGATGATCAGGGAAAAAATGACAGTGAGCAATGGTAATACCTTTATCGCAAAGATGATCAATAAACCGTTGTGGATTGCCAATTGCAGTATAGACGTGTACTTGTTGCAATGCAGTATGAGGTCGTTTCTGTGTATTATCTAAGCTCCGCCATTCATGACTGCTTATTTGTAGGGTATGTTGATAAGCTGGGAGTGATGCACCATTAACAATGACTAAATCACATTGGGCAAGGCGATCTGGTCTTTCTCGAAGAGGACCCGCAGGTAAGCATTGACCATTACCAAACTGACGTTGACCATCAATCACCGCGATTTCCATATCACGATGCATTTTATAATGCTGCAATCCATCATCTGACAGAATACAATCGCATTGGTCAGCATAATGTTTTAACGCATAACGAATAGCATCAATACGCTTAGGGCTGGCAATGACGGGAACTTGTGTTCTTAGTGCCATGAGTTTAGCCTCATCGCCTGAAAGATTCACATCCGTTTCATTAGTCACTGCCAGTGGCCATTTTTCTGCTTTACCCGTATAACCACGGGTAATAATGCACGGTTTATAACCTTGCTGCTGTAAGTGTTGCGTGAGTGCAATAACAAGTGGTGTTTTTCCTGTACCTCCGACACTGATATTGCCAATGACAATAATAGGGATGGAGAATGCTCGCTGAGTAGCTTCTTGTTGCTTACGTCTGCGTTGGCTAATAAAACAAAAGAGTGCGGAGAGTGGTATGAGCAAAAAACGACCTTTGCCGTTTTCATACCACACGGATTCAAGCCAACGATGGAGAAAGGGCTTGCTCTGTGTGTGCTGCGTATTTTTAGTCTGTTTGTTCACTGAATTGCATTTGATATAAATGGTGGTAACGCCCTTTTTGTGCCAGTAATTCAGCATGGCTGCCTGATTCGACGACCTTTCCCTCATCTAAGACTAGAATACAATCGGCTTCTTCAATCGTGGATAAACGATGGGCAATCATAAATGTTGTGCGATTTTCGAGTAGTTTGACCAAGGCTGCTTGAATATGGCGTTCTGATTCGGTATCTAATGCTGAGGTTGCCTCATCAAGAATTAGGATGGGGGCATTGGATAAAATAGCCCGTGCAATCGCAATTCGTTGGCGCTGTCCTCCTGAGAGTAAAATACCATCATCACCAATGAGTGTATCCAGTCCTTGAGGCATTTTTTCGATAAACTCTAATGCGTGCGCAGCTTGAGCAGCAGTACGAATATCCTTATCCGTTGCTGTGCTTTGTTGATGACCATAAGCAATATTATTACGCACGGTATCATTGAATAAGGTAATGTTTTGACTGACATAAGCAAACTGTTGACGCAGATTACTTAGTGATAACTCGGTAATGGGAATATCATCAAGATAGATTGTGCCTTGTTGATAGTCATAAAAACGGGGGAGTAAATTAACAAAAGTGGTTTTGCCACTGCCTGATTTGCCGACAAAGGCATATTTTTCACCTGCCTTCACATCCATTGATAAACCACTCAATACATCTTTTTCTGAGCTGTTATAACGAAAATTAATGTTTTCAACACGAACATTACCTTTGCATTGTGTCAGTTCTTTTTTACCCGTGTCTTGTTCGCGTTGTTCATCCAATAAGGAAAAAATACTGGTTGACGCAGCAATGCCTTTTTGCAATATTGAGTTAATTGCAGTCAGTCGTCGTACGGGGGTGAGGAGCAGGATGAGTGCCATAATAAAGGCAGTAAATTTTCCTGGGGTCAATGTTTCAAGTACGGATGCTTGTGTGGCAATGTAAATAATAATCGATAAAGCAATTGCAATCATAAATTGAATGAGTGGAGTGCTAATTTTATCAGTGAGCGCATTTTTTAGATGCATTTTCCAGTTGTGATGATTAGCAGCTTCAAAACGTTCTTTTTCATAGGTTTCACCATCAAAAATTCTTACTTCTCGTTGTGCGCTAATGGTTTCATTGGCTATTTGGGTAATATCACCGACGGATTTTTGTAAATTAAGACTAAGGTTACGAAAGCGTTTACTCACATAAATAACAATGAGGGTAATGACAGGAACAATTAACAATAAACCAAGTGTGAGTTGCCAACTTTGGTAAAACATCAGCCCAAGTAAGCCGATAATAGTGAGGGTATCACGCACAATCACCGTCAGACCTTGTGTTGATGCGGAAGCCACTTGTTCAACATGATAAGTTAGTTTTGCAAGTAACTGCCCTGATGGATTCGTATCAAAATAGGAAATAGGCACATGCAAGAGTTGATCAAATAATTCCGAACGCAGTTGTTTAACAACGGTGCGTCCTACCTTGGTCATGTAGTAACCTGAGATAAAACTGGAAATGCCTCGCGCTAAAAAAACGAGCAAAATAGCGAAGGGCATATACGCCAATATCTTGGGGTCTTTGTCTAAGAAAGCTCCGTCCATTAATGGCTCCATCAAGCTGGCGAACAGTGGCTCTGTTGCTGCACCAATAACAAGACCAATTAATGAGTAGGTAAGCCATTGCCAATGTTGTAGTGCATAACGAACGAGGCGTTTATATATTTTTAGACCTTGCTGAGGCGGTTGGGTATCCACGTTTTAGTTGTTCCCCTATTTTTTTCTTTCCGACTGAGAAGTGGCAAGAGAAAAGTTAGTTAAACCTACACGACCCGCTATATCCATCGCGGTAATAACGTATTGATAGCCTGCATTAGCATCTGAGCTAATAATTAATGAAGGTGTGTCTTTGCGATGGTTGAGTGTTTCTTTCATGGCTAGAAATAAGGTTTCAGGTTTGCTATTAATCACTTCTTTTTTATCCAGATAATAACGTCCTTTGCTGTCAATAATCAGTTCGAGAATATTTTCTTGTGTCTCAGGACGGCTAGAATCAGCGGTTGGTAAATCTATTTTAATTTTTGATTCTTTTTCAAACGTCGTCGTTACCATGAAAAAAATCAGTAAAAGAAAGACAACATCTATGAGTGAAGTTAAGTTAATTTCTACATCGTCTATTTCAGTGCTTCTAAAGTTCATTGTGGTGTCCTACGTGCTTGTTGTGGCATTGGTTTTCTAAGAGGAGCTTGGCGAGGCTTTGCTTGTACAGGGGGCTTGCTCATCATTTTTTGGCGGACATCTGCTGATAGTTCAACGAGTTTGAGTGCTTGTTGCTCCATGCGCACGACATAATCATTGATTTTTGCTTTAAAATAGCGATGAAAAATAAGTGCTGGCACAGCGACTGAAATACCCGTAGCAGTAGTAATCAACGCAGTAGATATCCCTCCAGCAAGTTCTGTTGGGCTGCCAACACCCATTGTCGTAATAACGCTAAATACTTGGATCATCCCAATCACTGTACCGAGTAAACCAAGCAGTGGAGTGATTGCTGCAATAGTGCCAAGTGCCGTCATATAACGTTCAAGCTCATGTGCCGCATGTCGTCCTGCTTCTTCAAGACTTTCTTTCATAATGTGTCTTGGCTGTTGGCTATTTTCGAGACCTGCGGCTAATACTTTACCAATAGTTGAGCTTTCGCGTACTTCTTCAATTTCGGTTTTTTTCGGGGGCGTGCCACGCAAAATGAGCTTTTTTGCATGGGTAACGGCATTATCAGGAATAATATTGCGCGTTCTCAGTGCCAGAAAGCGTTCAATGACAATTGTCATTGCAATGATAGAGCTAAGTAGAATTGGTATGATGAGTAATCCACCTGCTTTTAAAAATTCAAACATAATTTTACCTTGAAAATCACTTATTATTATTTTAGACCAGAGAAGAAAGAGTGTAGGGAAGAGTCAGTGTAGTTATTTTGATCATGATGTGATGTTTTTTAGCATTAAATCAATGGCTACATGGCTATGAAACGTATTTATTTAGAAAGTTCCTAAGCATCAATTGGTTTCCGCTACCTTTTAGTTTTCCAGCAACCCTTAAAATTATCGCCGCCCATAATACGTGATTGCTGGGATAGTGTGTACTCTATTTTGTAAGTGGTATGGCTATTAGCTAACGCTATCATAGTTCATTTTTTAAAGCTGAAAATAATTATGAATGGTTGGATTATGGGCATTTGCTGATAGATCTTCATTTTTATTGTGGTTTTGCGATGACCCCATTAGACTCTGCGCCAATCTATAAAATAACAATGGATATCACTGTGTACGCTTTTATTCGTCAATTTTTATTTCTTTTGCCAACAGAAATCTCTCACCGTGTGGCGCTAACAAGTTTGTCCTTGGTGTATAAAACGGGCTTGCTTGCCTTGTTTACTCCCACTATTGCAAGTCAACCTAAACAAGTGATGGGGCTTACTTTTCCTAATGCGGTTGGTTTAGCAGCAGGTTTGGATAAGAATGGTGATTACATTGATGCGCTTGGGCAATTAGGTTTTGGTTTTGTCGAGGTGGGCACAGTAACTCCTCGTGCGCAGTCAGGCAATGAGAAGCCTCGTTTATTTCGTTTGCCAGCAGTGGGGGGAATTATTAATCGTATGGGGTTTAATAATAAAGGTGTTGATTATCTTGTCGAGCAAGTTAAACAGACGAATTATCAAGGTGTTATTGGTATTAATATTGGTAAAAACCTTGATACTGCTGTTGAAAATGCAGTGGATGATTACCTGATTTGTTTGCGTAAAGTCTATGCCTATGCTGATTATATAGCCGTTAATATTTCATCGCCTAATACGCCAGGATTGCGTTCGTTGCAAACAGGCGATGAGCTAGGACATTTATTAAGTCGATTAAAACAAGAGCAACAACGTTTAGCCGAAGAGCAGCAACGTTATGTCCCGCTTGCGGTTAAAGTTGCCCCTGATCTTAGTGATGCTGAAATAGCAGATATGGCGACTGCATTAAAAGCCAATCATATTGATGCACTTATCGCCACCAACACAACCTTAGCTCGTGACAAAGTAGCAGGCTTACCTCATGCGACTGAGCAAGGTGGCTTAAGTGGTGAACCTGTTAAAGCAATGTCAACGGCTGTTATTGCAAAATTCAAGCAACAGCTAAACAATCAGGTACCTATTATTGGCGTAGGTGGCATAGCATCAGCGGCTGATGTAACAGAAAAAATAGAGGCAGGCGCAGAACTCGTACAAATTTACACAGGTTTTATCTATCAAGGCGCTACATTGATTGCTCAATCCGTAAAGGCAACGAATGGTTAAGAACTTGCTTGCAAAGCAGGTGGTAGTATTGAGCCATTAAGTTGTGATAATGCATAAGCTGTTGCAGAAAATAGAGCGATAAAAAGCAAAGGTATTAACCATTTAAAGGTGTTAGGCAGAGGTGAGGAAGGGTTGCCATAGCCATTAATACCTTCTGTGCCAGGTACGAGCCAGTACAAAATAATGATAGGCGGGAAAGCGAGTAGCAATAGAGCTAACCAACCTGTTTTATTAAAATCGTGTATGCGTTGAATGGTAAGACGTATTAGCAATATAAGCGCTAATAACATCGCTAGTACCATTAATAGATAAGCAATGTTGATACCTGTGTCACCAAATTGACTGACTTGTCCTGCAATGGCAGCAATAATCCAGAAAACCAGTGCTGGCAATATAAATGAAAAAAAGAAATAAACACTACGTCCAATACGTCCATCAGTAGCGAATAAATTAAGCTTATTGTATTTGTCTATCATATTCCTTGACCTTGAAGAGCGCTAATCATCCTTGTGATATAGCGAATCTTTACTCTATTAATGGTTGTAACA
>DRMA01000019.1 GCA_011375245.1 Thiothrix sp.
ATAAGGTATTGAAACCTGTACAGTACCTCAGCGAACTCATTGACCCCTGTTTGAGTAAGTGACCTGATGAATAAGGTATTGAAACTTTCCGTCGCCATCAACTGTATAGGCTGGCATCGTTTGAGTAAGTGACCTGATGAATAAGGTATTGAAACCCCGCGTCCCAAGACGCGGGTATCCCTAATCGCTAAAATCCCACACAAAAAAGGCGAAATGCTCAAAAAAGCGCTGTCCAACTGTACTTCACATGGTTAATTTTGCTATTGTTCAGCAAATGTTCATTAATTATGTAAAGGTAAAAAATGAGTGAAGAAAAAGAGGCCTTATTAAACGCATCAAGCCGTGTTGCATTTGCTGCTTTTTTACCGATGTTGGGGGAACTGTTTAGTCGCGCTCAATTACCACAAGCATCACTATCACAACGGCAAAAGAAAAAAAATAAAAAGAAAAAAGGAAAAAATAAAAGAAAGCACAAGCAACATTCTCTCGACCCCCTTGCCACAGCTATGCAGGCATTAGCCACTCCTTTTCCGCATTTAACCGATCATGCCATTGCGCCTTTTAGTAGCTGGAATCAGGCAGATGATAAGCATTCGATGTTCTCAGTGGCACAGCAAGCTTCTGTATCTGAAAGCTTTCTCCAGCAGCTTATTGCTATTGCGCGTCATCTTGCTTTAGGTTTAGAGCAACAAGACTTTCAGCAAGAGCATGCAAGCCAGAAAAATAAAGAATATCGTAAAAAGCAAGTTACTTTACTTGAACAAATTCATATTAATGCCTCTTCAGCAAAGACTCAGCCGTCATCATTGCGTTATCGTTATGCGTTAAAACCACTTAGCCCAGAGGCTATTTTTCCCGTTTTAGCAACGAAATATGAAAGCTATAAGCCCCAACAAAGCATTCAAGAATACCCTACCTTGTGGAATAATTTTCAGGGTGCTTTAGAGAAAATTCCTCAATCTCATCAGCAAAACCTAAGTTTATGGTTGGATCATTTTGAAACCTTATGCGGCACATATGCCCATAGTGCGCCTATTACCCCACAGAAAAATACCCTCGCTGATATTTCACTCTATGACCATGCTAAAACCACAGCGGCTTTAGCGACGGCTTTATGGCGTTATCATCACGAGACTAATACCGAAACAGTAAGCGAACTTGATAAGGCATGGGATGAAAAAAAATTATTGCTCATTCAGGGCGATTTCTTTGGCATCCAAGCGTTTATTTTTGCCAATGGCGGCGCATCGAATAAAAAAGCTGCGAAGTTATTACGTGGGCGTTCGTTTTATGTCTCCTTACTCATGGAATGTGCGGCATTACGCCTTCTTGATGCATTATCGTTGCCATCAACGAGTCAAGTGCTGAATGCCGCAGGCAAATTTATGATTATTGCTCCCAATACGCCACACACGGTTACCGCTTTAAACCGCGTGCAACGGCAATTTGATCAGTGGTTTTTAGCGCAAAGTTGGGGGCAATCGGGCATTGGTTTGGCATGGGAAGCTGCCAGTTGTAGTGACTTTAGCCATCACCGTTATCGTAAGTTGATCACGCGTTTATACCAACGACTCGATATTGTTAAACATCAACGCTTAAACTTGTGTGATTCCACCACGCCCGCACCCACTGTCTTTGAAAATTATTTGGATAGCATTAATAACCAGCAAGGCGTATGTCAAATTGATGGGCGTTCCCCTGCAATTACTGAGCAAGATGGTATTTGGGTTGGTCAATTAGCAGAAGATCAGATTAATTGTGGGCGTTTTATTGTGAAAGACGAACTAAAACGCTTATTAATTACGCGTAACAAACTCGATCAACGCGGTAGACAATATGATTTGCAACTGGATTTATTTGGCTATCATATTCGTTTTACCAAGGAAAAAAGCCAAGGCGATCAATTTGCTACATTAGCCAAACAACACCAATTATTACGTGCATGGGATTTTTCCTTACCCGAAAGTAAAACAGCGGCACTGTGGAATGGCTATGCACGACGGAATATTAATTCTTATGTACCGTGGTTTGATGACCCCTCAATAGATGAAGAAAAACAAGGCAAGTATGCAGGGTGTGATGATAATGAATTTGGTATTAATCGCGTCAAAAGCTTTACTCACCTTGCCTGTGAAGATAAGCAGTTTGATGGCAGTCAGTGGCGTGGCAATAGTGCCTTAATCGCACTCAAGGGTGATATTGATAATTTAGGCGCAATGTTCCAAGGCGGTTTAGAGACGACCAGCATCGTTAAAATGGCTGCCTTATCACGACAAATAAATAATTTCTTTGCTGTTTATTTACCGTGGCTATGCCAATCAGACGAGCGATTCAAAAATACCTATACCGTCTTTGCAGGGGGAGATGATTTTTTCTTGATCGGTTCATGGCAGAGCCAAATCAATTTAGCTCGTCAATTGCGTGAAGATTTTAAACGCTATGTTGCTGAGAATAAACAGATTCATTTCTCCGTGGGGTTAAGTATGAATAAACCCAGTGTTCCTGTTTCTTATCTGGCAGACATGGCAGAAACAAGCTTAGAGAGTGCAAAAAATCACAATCCAAAGCAGGATAAAATCCTCCCTAAAAATGCGGTCAGTTGCTTTGGTATTTGTATGCCATGGGATGATTTTGTGGCGCTGGAGCAGCGTGAACAAGCGTTGGATCGGTTTAAAAACGATTATGGGCTAAGTACAGGTTATATCTATGGTCTATTGGATTTAGTTGATATGAAAGAGGCAATACATGATGACCCAACAAAGTCCATTTGGCACGCTTACTTTGCTTATCGTACTCGTCGTTTATTAGAACGCGATAAAAAACTCAATGAAAGCCAACGACATACGCATTATCAGTATTTAGCAAAAAAAATCTCAGCAGAAGGGATTGAAAAATATGGTGAAGCCTACAAAGTGGCATTATTTACTCATTTATACAAACACCGCTATTAACAGGAAACAGGCATGGCATTGATAAATAATGTGCTTAGCAAGATTAGGCTAAGCAATATTACGGCTGATTTATTTAGTGAGGTGGCACAGGAAACGGCGAGAATAATTGCAAGGGATGACAAAAACAATAAACCGACCCAATTACGCCGTTTTTATGATGAAATTATAATGTGGGATACGCGTATTAACACGCAACCCAGCAAGGAAAAACGTGATGAGGTCTTTAATGAAAGCTTGCCTTTTATTCGGATGATGAATGCCAAAGTCGCCTATGCCAAAGGGCGAGACTTGGTTAATGACGATTATCTTAATTTACTCAACCATTGCTTAAAAGAAGTCAACGATCCTGAAAGTATGCGGCATTTTAAGTTATTTATGGAAGCCTTTATGGGCTTTTATAAACTTGAAGAATCTGAGAGTAAAAGACTAAAAAACAAGAGGCTATGATGCGATTAACAAGCATAAAGAAAATAACGGGAACGATTGAACTCGTTACAGGCTTACATATTGGCGGTAGTGATACCCAAATGAGCATTGGTGGTACGGATAACCCTGTGATTAAAAACCCGATTTCACAGCAACCGTATATTCCAGGTTCAAGCATTAAAGGCAAAATGCGTAGCTTGTTAGAATGGGATTTGGGTGTGGTAGGACTTGGAGTTTGTGAGGGCAAGCCCTTATCGTTTGAACATCTGGCAGAAATAACGAATGCAGACGAACAGCAACAGGCAGAAACGCTATTAAAACTGTTTGGTGGTGCGCCCAAGCCAACTACTGAGCAATCGCTCATTATTAAGATTGGCCCCACACGCTTATCCTTTTGGGATTGTGAATTAGATCAACAATGGGTCGAAGCACGCGGCTCGAATTTATTAACGGAAGTTAAAACCGAAAACACCATTGACCGTATTAAAGGCGGTGC
>DRMA01000020.1 GCA_011375245.1 Thiothrix sp.
GTATTTTTTTGGGAAGTATGGGAGATTTTTTTTGTCTTAGTAGGGCTTTTTTGAGAGGCTTTTTTTTTGCTGTCAAACGTTGATGAAGAGCGTTGACGCAACCAATCATCATAGCCGCCTACATATTCATTAACGTTGGCATTGCCTTCAAAGGCGATGCAACTAGTGACAATATTGTTAATAAAACTACGATCATGTGATACGAGTAATAAAGTTCCTTGGTAGTTAAGCAATAGTTCTTCAAGTAATTCTAGTGTTTCAATATCAAGATCATTAGTTGGCTCATCCATGACTAATACATTGGCAGGTTTTAGGAAGAGTTTAGCTAGTAATAGTCGATTACGTTCACCACCTGAAAGTGTTTTAACAGGGGATCGTATGCGGTCAGGGGTAAAGAGAAAGTCTTGTAGATAACTAATGACATGTTTACTGACACCATTGACTATTACTTGATCGCTACCAATGTCGAGGTTATCAATCACTGTTTTTTCAAGATCAAGTTGAGCGCGTAGTTGATCGAAGTAGGCTAATTCAAATTTTGTCCCTATTTTTATGCTGCCACTGGTAGGCTTTAGCTTTCCAAGTAGTATTTTGAGTAAGGTTGTTTTTCCTACACCATTAGGGCCGAGTAAGCCTACTTTATCACCGCGCTGAATAACCGTACTAAAATTTTTCACAATGGGTATATTGTTTTTATCATCACCATAACTGAAGACAATATTTTTAGCTTCAATGACTAGTTTGCCTGATTTTTCGGCTGTTTCTAGTTTTAAATTAGCATTACCTTGTAAGTTTCTACGTTGTGAGCGTTCAGCGCGTAATTGTTTTAGAGCGCGCACACGACCTTCGTTGCGGGTACGTCGAGCTTTTATACCTTTGCGAATCCATGCTTCTTCTTGTGCTAGTTTTTTGTCAAAACGTGCATTGTGTATCATTTCATCATGCCGTCTTTCTTCTTTGCGTCGCAAGTAATTTTCGTAATCACCAGGATAACTGCTTACTTTACCTCTATCTAATTCAACTAAGCGGGTTGCCATGTTTTTTAAGAAGGTTCGGTCATGAGTAATAAATAGAATTGCTCCTTTAAAGGTGAGTAAGAACTCTTCTAGCCATTGTATGGACTCAATATCAAGGTGGTTAGTTGGTTCATCTAGCAATAGAATATTGGGTTGCAGTACTAAGGCTTTTGCAAGTAATACGCGTCGTCTCATGCCGCCTGATAAGGACGTGAAATGACTATCAGCAGGCAATGATAAACGGGAAATGATGGATTCAACCTGTTGTTGTAATTTCCAGCCGTCTTTTTGTTCGATAAGTTGTTGGGTTTTTTCAAGCTGATCAAACCAATCAGGGTCTTCTGTATTACCATGTTGGATGAGATCATGATAACGGCTGAGTAAGCTTCCTATATCATCTAGGCCGCTGGCAACAACATTAAAAACAGTATCTTGAATTGTTTCAGGAACTTCTTGCTCAAGTGTGGCAATAAGTACTCCTGATTTTAGTGTTTTATCACCTGAATCAACAGGGTGTATGCCTTGAATGACTTTTAACAATGTACTTTTTCCTGCACCGTTTCTTCCAATTAAACAAATGCGTTCCCCATCTTCGATATTGAAATCTAGGCCTGCTAAAAGGTCTGGACCACCAAACCCAAGGTGGATATTTTGTAATCTGAGTAATGACATGAGTAATAAGTAATAGCTATGATGATAAAGAGCGAAGACTATAACAGATAAAACTTAGAATCGTAATGGATCAAGAATAGAGTCTGTATCGGCCATTTTGGGATCTGCTTCTGGGTAGTCAAGGGTATAGTGTAAGCCACGGCTTTCTCGGCGTTGTAATGCTGATTCGATAATCAATTCGGCTACATGAGCAAGATTGCGTAACTCAATTAAATCATTGGAAACACGGAAGTTGGCATAGTATTCGTTGATTTCATGACGTAATAAACGAATACGACTTTGTGCGCGTTTAAGGCGCTTTGTGGTACGCACAATACCCACATAGTCCCACATAAAGCGTCGAATTTCGTCCCAGTTATGATTAATAACAACTAATTCATCAGAATCAGTGACACGGCTTTCATCCCACTCAGGAATGGTGATAGCTTTTAGTTTGGTCTTGCTACGCTGAGCGATATCATCGCTGGCAGATTTGCCAAAAACAATACATTCTAGTAGGGAGTTGCTTGCCATGCGGTTAGCCCCATGTAAGCCTGTAAAAGAGGATTCACCGATACAGTATAAGTTATCAATATCCGTTCTTCCTTGCATGTCAGTGATAATACCACCACAGGTATAATGGGCTGCGGGTACCACAGGAACAGGATCTTTAGTTATGTCATAGCCAAATTTTAGGCAGCTTTCATAGACATTAGGGAAGTGTTTTTTAATAAACCTATCAGAGCGGTGGCTAATATCAAGAAATACTGAGTCAATACCACGTGTTTTCATCTCATTATCAATGGCTCTTGCTACAATATCACGTGGAGCAAGTTCAGCACGTGAATCGTAGTTAGACATAAAGCGTTTGCCATTGGCTAAGCGTAACTTTCCTCCTTCGCCACGTACTGCTTCAGTAATGAGCTGTGATTTTGCGTGTGGATGATAAAGGCAGGTAGGGTGAAATTGCATAAATTCCATATTGGCAACACGGCAGCCTGCACGCCAGCCCATTGCAATACCATCGCCACTAGAGCCATCAGGGTTGCTGGTATAAAGATAAACTTTGCTTGCTCCGCCTGTAGCAAGTACGCTGAATGCAGTCTTAAAGGTTTTAATTCTTTGTGTTTTTCTATCTAGGACATATGCA
>DRMA01000021.1 GCA_011375245.1 Thiothrix sp.
TCCGCCCTACAACGTCTTTTTATTTTGTTAAAATATTTTTGCTGGTGTACTTAACCCGACAGGATGCTACATTAGTCATTTTTTTCGCAATTAAATGATACTTTCACAGTCTCTCCAGCATGGGAATGCAGTTTGTAACGCTGGAGCGTCTGGAAATATATTCCCACGCTGGAGAGGCTGTGAAAGTATTCGAAAAATGGGCAAAAATGCCAATTTTCACAAGGAAGAAACAACAACTTACAGTATTTTTTTCGTTGTTTTGTATGATTTTCATCAATACTTTCACAGCCTCTGGAGTGTGGGAACAAGAGACAACAGGTGAAGTCCAGCTAATCTGATCTAAATCGTTTGCTTCAAGCACTCACCATCTCAAAATCATGCGTTACTTCAGCCGTCTTACTCATCATAATTGACGCAGAACAATATTTATCGGCCGATAACCCAATCGCTCTAGCAACCTTCTTTTCAGAAAGATCATTACCTTCAATAATAAAATGCAGATGAATTTTGGTGAATACTTTTGGTTCTGTCTCTGCACGTTCTGCTGATATTTTCACTTCGCAGTTGGTAATATCTTGGCGAGATTTTTTGAGCATGGATACCACATCAAATGATGAGCAGCCACCCACGCCTAATAACAACATTTCCATTGGACGAGCGCCAAGATTACGACCGCCCGCTTCAGGAGGACCATCCATAACAACAGAATGTCCACTAGCTGATTCACCCACAAAGCTCATATTGTCGAGCCATTTTACGCGTGTTTCCATACTTTAAAACTCCTAAGGGTTGTCAATTGAGCGAACAATGTAAGCGATTCAGCGAATAAAGCAAGTAAAGCCATGGATAGAGAGTCAGATAATGGTGCTTACCGATTAGAAGCCCGTCATGTGTGTTGTTTTTTGATCAGACTGATTTAAAAATAATCCACATGGCTGGCTGGAGAAGTTATAGCGAGCTTAAGTCAAGAGCTTGACAAATTGTGCGTGAAGGATCCGTACGATTCATGCTATAGAAGTGCAAACCAGGTGCACCTTGTTCTATTAATTTAGTACATAATTCAGTAACCACATCTTGTCCTAGCTTTTGGATCGATTCTAAATCATCACCATAACCTTCAAGACGTTTACGCAACCAACGGGGGATTTCTGCGCCTGTCGCATCAGAAAAACGTGCAAGTTGGGTAAAATTAGTAATGGGCATAATGCCAGGAATAATCGGTGCATCAATGCCTAGTGCAGCACAGTTATCAACAAATCTGAAATAAGCATCATTGTTATAAAAGTACTGGGTGATTGCACTGTTTGCCCCCGCTTTTATTTTACCCACGAAGTGTTGTAGATCGGTATCAAAGTTAGTGGCTTGCGGATGCATCTCAGGGTAGGCTGCGACTTCAATATGAAAATGATCACCTGTTTCTTGACGAATAAAAGCAACCAGTTCATTAGCATAGTGAAATTCGCCAATATCTTGCATTCCTGAGGGTAAATCGCCGCGTAATGCAACAATACGTTTCACACCACTATTTTTATAGGTGGTTAATATGTCACGAATTTGAGTTTCGCTTGAACCAATACAAGAAAGGTGAGGCGCTGTTTCGATGCCTGAGTTTTTCTGCATGTCGATGACAGTATCAAGCGTACAGTTTTGCGTCGAACCACCTGCGCCATAGGTGACTGAGAAGAATTCAGGGTTAAGTTCAGCGAGTTCTTGGCTGACTGTTTTTAATTTTTCGATGCCTTTATCCGTTTTTGGCGGAAAGAATTCAAAACTAAAGGATTTTTTGCTCATGATATTTTTGATTATCGTTGATGATGATGGTAAAAGCGAGTGCTTTAGAAGCCCCTTGGGAAACGCTCTTTAGAATAAAGAGAATGGGGAACAAGGCGGAAGCAGGATGCCTCCACCTGTTAGTATTACGCGCTACGTCTAGTAACGGTAATGCTCAACCTTATAAGGCCCTGCTTTATCGACGCTAATATAATTAGCTTGGAAATCTGTTAATTCGGTTAATGTTGCGCCTACTTTATCAAGGTGCAAACGGGCTACTTCTTCATCAAGCTTTTTCGGTAGCATATAAACTTTGTTTTCATACTTTTCACCATGCGACCACAGTTCGATCTGCGCTAAGGTTTGGTTGGTGAACGAGTTAGACATTACAAAACTAGGATGTCCTGTGGCACAACCTAAGTTAACCAAACGACCTTGAGCTAAGACGATAATGCTATTCCCACTGGGAAGGAGGACATGATCAACTTGTGGTTTGATATTGTCCCACTCGTATTTTTCCATGCTTGCAATGTCGATTTCATTATCAAAGTGACCAATATTACATACGATAGACTCATGCTTCATTTGCAGCATATGATCATGGGTAATAACGTGGAAGTTGCCTGTTGCAGTGACAAAAATATCACCTTGTGAAGCCGCTTCGTCCATCGTGACAACACGATAACCTTCCATTGTTGCTTGTAAAGCACAAATAGGATCAATTTCAGTGACCCAAACCACAGCGCCTAAGCCACGTAATGATTGAGCACAACCTTTGCCCACATCACCGTAGCCTAATACCACGGCTGTTTTTCCTGCAATCATGACATCGGTGGCGCGTTTGATGCCATCAACTAAGGACTCACGGCAGCCATATAGGTTATCAAATTTTGATTTTGTTACTGAATCATTGACGTTGATCGCTGGGTAACTAAGCTCACCATTTTTTGCCATTTCGTATAAGCGATGAACACCTGTCGTCGTTTCTTCAGTGACACCTTTGATATTCGGGCGAATGCTTGAGTACCAATTTGGTTCTTTTGCTAGTTTGGCTTTAATTGATTTGAATAAAGCCACTTCTTCTTCACTGCTTGGATCATCAAGCACAGAGATATCGGTTTCTGCTTTTGTACCTAATTCAATTAGCATGGTAGCATCACCGCCATCATCAAGAATCATGTTAGGTGTGCCACCATCATGCCACTCAAAAATTTTGTGCGCATAATCCCAGTATTCATCCAGTGTTTCGCCTTTGGTAGCGAAGACAGGAACACCTGAAGCTGCAATAGCAGCGGCAGCATGATCTTGAGTAGAGAAGATATTGCAAGATGCCCAACGAACTTCTGCACCTAGTGCGGTTAAGGTTTCGATTAAGACCGCTGTTTGAATGGTCATGTGTAGCGAACCTGCAATACGTGCGCCTGCAAGCGGTTGTTCTTCGCCATATTTCGCACGGGTTGACATAAGACCTGGCATTTCATTTTCAGCGATGGTGATTTCTTTGCGTCCCCAACCTGCAAGGTCGATGTCTGCTACGATGTAATCATTACTCATTATTGTGTGATATCCGTTTTGTTTGAAACGATCACCCTGCCTACAGTATAGGTAGGGTAATAAAATTAGGGGGTTATAATGCGGCTGCTAACGCTTCAGCACGATCTGTTTTTTCCCAAGGAAGATCAAGATCCTCACGACCGAAATGCCCATAAGCTGCGGTAGCACGGTACATTGGGCGTAGTAGATCGAGCATGGTGACAATGCCATAAGGACGTAGGTCAAAATTCTCACGTACTAAGGCTTCAATCATGCCATCGCTGGCTTTGCCCGTACCAAAGGTTTCAACACTGATTGAGGTGGGTTCTGCAACACCAATCGCATAGGAAATTTGAATTTCACAGCGTTCTGCTAAGCCAGCAGCAACAATATTTTTTGCCACATAGCGCCCTGCATAAGCCGCAGAACGATCAACTTTTGAGGGGTCTTTGCCAGAGAATGCACCGCCACCATGACGTGCCATGCCACCATAGGTATCAACGATAATTTTGCGTCCTGTCAAACCACAATCACCTACAGGGCCACCAATAACGAAGTTACCTGTTGGGTTAATATGATAAGCCGTTTCTGCATTTAGCCACTCTTCTGGCAATACAGGCTTAACGATTTCTTCCATGACTGCTTCTTGTAGATTACTCAAACTGATATCAGGATTATGTTGCGTTGACAAAACAACGGCATCAATAGCAACAGGCTTGTTGTTTTCATAACGAAAAGTAACTTGGCTTTTTGCATCAGGGCGTAAGAAATCGAGTTTACCCGATTTCATGAGTTCAGCTTGTTTGTGAACTAAACGATGTGCATAAGTAATCGGGGCAGGCATTAATACATCGGTTTCATTGCTGGCATAACCAAACATAAGCCCTTGATCGCCCGCACCTTGTGCCGCTTTATCTTCACGATCAACACCCATCGCAATATCAGGTGATTGTTGACCTAAGGCATTGAGAATGGCGCATGAGCTACCGTCAAAACCAACGTCTGATGAATTGTAGCCGATGTCATTTACAACATCTCGAACAATGGTTTCATAATCAATGGTTGCGCTAGTGGTAATTTCACCTGCAAGTACAACCATACCTGTTTTGACTAGTGTTTCACAGGCAACACGAGCATTGGTATCTTGTGTGAGAATAGCGTCTAGGACGGCATCAGAAATTTGGTCTGCCATTTTGTCGGGGTGACCTGCGGATACAGATTCTGAGGTAAATAAGTGGCTCTCAGCCATACTTGATCTCCATTTTATTGAAAGTAAAGTTGACTGAGCGTCGTTGCAAATAATGTGTAAGCCTTGTCAACCGAGCCTAGCGACATACATAGGTGATGCCGTTGCAACGCTCCTCGGTTAAGTTCTGTTATTGTTATTGGGCGAGGATTATACATAAATAAAATTGTAAGAGGTATGTTTTTTGTTATCTTTTATGCCTTGTTCACTCACTGCCTTTAGCGGTAGACTGTGGCGGCGTTAATTTATTCTGCTATTCTGCTGCCATGTAATCTAATAGAGAGTCAGATAATTGCGTGCAAAAACGAGAAGCCAGTCATGTGTGTTATTTTTTAATCAGAATCTGAATATCTATATTTATCAACAACAAAAAATGCTATGAAAAACGACAGCAATGAAACGAAAAAACCGCTTAATTTTATCGAGCGAATAATTGAAGAAGACCTTGCCTCAGGTCGTATTTCACAATCCGTGACGCGTTTTCCTCCTGAGCCAAATGGCTATTTGCATATTGGTCATGCAAAGTCTATTTGTCTAAACTTTGGGCTGGCAGAAACCTATGGTGGGCAATGTAATCTGCGTTTTGATGATACTAATCCTGCCAAAGAAGAAATGGAATATGTCGAATCCATTAAAAAGGATGTGCAGTGGTTAGGTTTTGATTGGCAAGGTGATATTCGTTTCACTTCAGATTACTTTGATCAGCTTTATACATGGGCGCTTGGACTTATCGAACAGGGCAAGGCATATGTGTGTGATTTGAATCAAGAAGAAATGCGTGCCTATCGCGGTACATTGACGGAAGCTGGCAAGGATAGCCCTTATAAGGAGCGTTCCGTTGAAGAAAATTTAGCGTTGTTTGAAAAAATGCGTGCAGGGGAGTTTGATGAAGGCGCATGTGCTTTACGGGTAAAAATTGATATGGCACACCCGAATATGCAAATGCGTGATCCTGTTATTTACCGTATTAAAAAAGTCGCTCATCATCAAACAGGCGATAAATGGTGTATTTATCCTTCTTATGATTATGCACATGGGCAAAGTGATGCGATTGAAGGCATTACTCATTCTATTTGTACTTTGGAGTTTGAAGAGCACCGAGCATTATATGATTGGTTTATTGCTAATCTGCCCGTTCCCTCAACTCCACGTCAGTATGAATTTTCACGCTTGAATGTGAATTATACGATCACCAGTAAACGTAAGCTAAAGCAATTAGTGGATGAAGGTCATGTGGATGGTTGGGATGATCCACGTATGCCAACGATTTCAGGTATGAGGCGACGTGGTTTTACCCCTAAGTCTATTCGCGAGTTTTGTGATATGGCAGGGGTGACACGTACGGATGGTATAGTAGATGTTAGTATGCTGGAGTTTGCTATTCGTGAAGATCTAAATACGAATGCGACACGTGCTATGTGTGTGCTAGAACCGCTTAAAGTAACGCTAACCAATTACCCTGAAGACAAAACTGAACAGTTAGTGGGTCCTAAGCACCCTAATCGTATTGAGTTAGGTGCGCGTAGCTTACCTTTTTCGCGTGAAATCTTTATTGATCAGGATGATTTTAGAGAATCAGCGAATAAAAAATATAAACGCTTGGTCATTGGTAAACGGGTACGTTTACGCAATGCTTATATTATTGAGGCAGATGAAGCGATAAAAAATGAACAAGGTGAGATTATTGAAGTGAAAGCGCACTTTATTGAAAATACGGTTGGTAAGAATCCTGAGGATGGTATTAAAGCAAAAGGTGTCATTCATTGGGTTGATGCAAAGCAGCATATTGATTGTGAAGTACGGTTATATGATCGCCTATTTACTGAAGCATCACCTGATGTGGGAGGGAAAGATTTTTTAAGCTGTCTTAACCCTGATAATTTGCGTGTCTTAACAGGCTGTAAAGGTGAAATGAGTCTTGCTGAAGCAGGGCAAGATGATCATTATCAGTTTGAGCGAGAAGGGTATTTTATCCTTGATGCTAAAGAAAAGCATGTTAGTATCAGGGTATTTAATCGTACCATTGGTTTGCGCGATACATGGAAAAAGTAATAGAGTAGAGGATACGCAGTTTATCCATCATTGCGCCACACTTCAGTTTATATAACGAAGTGGGCATATCAATGAAAAAACTAAAAAGTAACTTTTTTAGTAACTGTGTACAGCAGGTGTATAGCTATGACGCTCCCTTGTTTGTTTGCGTTCTAATGCTTTTCTAACCGCACGTTGTGCGCGATGACTTGCTTTGTTAATTGCGTTATATAAATCATGTTCAGTATTTTCAATGATGATAGTCGGAAGTCTATGCAGTTCGATGTGAACGAGACAACGTTTGTCTTTGCCTCTTTTACTACCGTTAATATCAGAGAGATGAATGTGGACATTAATAATATGGTTACTAAAATGATGAATCATAGTGCCGCAATGTTGATTGATATGTTTTTTAATGGCAGGTGTAAGGGAAAAGTTTTGAGTTTGGATATCTATTTTCATTTTTATTTTCCAGTTATGATTATTAGCGGAGGACGTAGTATTGATTAAAAATTAATCAATTTCAAGTGTTGATTGTTTAAACGTAGAAAAAACATCTATTCACGCTGACTTAAAAGAAGCGTTGGAATTCCACTAATAGGTAATCATCATGACGCAGTGCATTCAGCAGATCGTTGCTATCAATATCCATGAAAATCTGTGCTTCTAGATTAATTTTTATGTTATCGCCTAGCCGACGACTTGCTTCAAGACGAAGACTTTTACTTTGGTTGTCAATATCAACCATTGCTCCTGCGAGTAGCTCAGAGCTTTGTGTGTCATTAAGTGCCAGTCGTGTGCCAAGAAAAATATCATTTTGTAAGGGGGAGGTAGCCTGTTCATCTCTAGAGTCAACATGATATTCCGCTAATAAACCAAGATCAGCCGCGCTTTCTGCAACACCTGATAAGGTGTATTCAAATCCTCCTACCGCTGCGTTATAGCCTGTTGTATTTGACTCTCTACGAATGGCTTCTAGTTTCCATAACCATGCCTCACCTGTGTATTGGAGATCTAATCCTACTTGTTGAATTTGAGCATAGTGTGGATTAAGTGCTGTACTTGTGTTATTGACACGAAGTTCTGGCTCGCGTGACGTCCCATCAACCCAGCTCAGTCCTATATCAATCGCATCAAAGGTCTGATTCCAGCGTAATGCATAATCAACATGTTCTTCTTCATTATTTGATTCATATGTGGTCTGATCTGTATCAACAACGAGTGGAGTGCGTAAACGTCCTTTCACTCCTGCAAAAGTGCGTTCGCGAAAATAGGGAAGTATGTATAACGATAATGAGCCATTATCCATAATACGACTAGCACGTAGCATGGGTTGTCCCAATTTATCTTCGCCATCAAGATTTTCAATGCTGTCGTTTTGATTAATAATATCAACTAAATGCTGTGATTCAGCAACACCCCAGAAGACTTTGCTAATACCCGCCTGAAATTCCCAATCACCCTTTGCAACAGTAAGATCAAGTTGGCGTATATCGCCGTGTGTGCGTTCTTTGTCTTTATCATCCCAACGATAGAAAGGGATGAAGGTAAAGGCTTTATGGTCATTATCCCAGCGATGGCGGAATTCAGGTTGTAGGCTAAGTGAGAAGCCGCCATCTTCCTGCCCTGTATGTAGAGCATCTTGACTAAAATAACGACCCTCCAGGGAAATATTCCCAGAAATATCATTGGCATATGCTGGACTTAAGGCAATGAATGTTGCATAGAAAAACGTCCATTTTGCGTTAATTTTTTTCATGTATTTATCACTTCCTGTTTTACATGTGTATTGGGTTTTGGCAGTCCATTGCTATAACTTATAACCAGCGTCGTACTTTTTGTTTGTAATCCAAATACTCTTGCCCAAATTTTTGTTCGAGTATGGCTTCTTCAGGGCGTATTTGTTGGAGCGTAATAAGCCAAGGGTAGAAAGGCACAAGTAAGAAAGGAGTAATGCTACCTAAATAGATAGCCCAGCCTAGTAGCAGGAATGACAAACCAACATACATGGGGTTGCGTGAATAACGATACATGCCTGTGGTCACTAAGTTTTTAGTATTTTTGGGGGTGATAGGGTTGGGCGTGGTCTTTTTACTAAAAAAGAGCAGCAAGGATGATAAGTCGAGCAAAAATGAGCTACCGATTGCCAGTAAACCGATTTTATTCCACGGTGCAGGAATCCAATGACTTATGGGGAAATGCTTGTTAAGTAGCCACATAAGCCCTGCAAAAGCAAGCATGTATACGGGAGGAGGTATTTTAAGTTTTAGCATGATATATAGCCTTATTAGCGTTTCAAGGTATTTTTATTAAAATCTCTTGCTGTTAGTCCTGTCTTAAAACGGTAATCTGTCCATTGTAAGGTTGTTGATTTACCTGTTTGATGGTTTTGCATTTGCATGGTTGATGGTCTCCAATAGCGCCCAATGTATTCGCGATAACCACTGCTCGTTAGTGTTTTCAGGTGAGCGTCTTTGCGATCATAAAAATCAATTTTTACAGGACGATATTCTTGTTTATCCACCCAGACAATTTGTTTGGTATAGCCTGAATATTGATAAGCGGGGGTACGTTGAATGACATAACATGTCCAGTTATTGGCACAGGGTTCTTCACGTAGAAACGTATGATGGTATTTTTCGACCTCTTGCGAGCCTAAGTCTTCAAAGGCAAACTCACTGCCCATAAACGGTCCTGACTTATTGCGCGAAGCAATGCGTTTTACTCGCTTAAGTGCAGGCAAGTAGAGCCATTGATCATCAGGTTTTAAACCGTGTGAAAAGGTCAGCATTCGGGTGTTTTTAATATCAGCAGGTGAGTTGAAAATCGACATGGTTTTATCGCCTTCTCCTTTACCTTCTAGTGTTTTTATCTCAATTTGACGTACGCTTTTTTGACCCGTACGATTACGCAGGAGCATTTGCATGTGAGCAGTAAAGTCATCAAAACCAGCATCACGTGCGTCAGCTTCTTTTGCAATACGCAAGCCTTTTTCTTGAGCCGTTTCAGCATAAGCATTGATCGCAAGCAAGCTAATGCTGATACTTGCGATACTATACTTAATACATTTTTTCAATGTATTATTCATTGTTAATTCTCTGTTAATTCTCTGTTATATTTAATCTTTTTTTGCGTTGTTGTCTTTATCACCAAGTAACATATTGGTGACAATAAGACCTGGGCAGATGCCTGTAATTGCGGCAAAAATAGCAAAGCCAGCAGGAATATAAAGCACCCAATGGACAATGGCGAAACCTGTAAGCCAAATGCCTAGCCAAAGCATTGAACCAAAGATTAGGAAAAATGCACGCATAGCACAACTCATTTTGAGGTCTTTCATAAGATTTACTCCTTAGTAAAGTAACATTGTTGGTAAAATTATTAGTAACGTTGTTAATAAAAGTGATTAAATAAATCGCTATTCAATAGAGCGATGGGTTTTTTCATTGTTTGTCAACCAGCTATCAAGTATTAACAAGAGTGGCGGCAGGAATAGAAAATCAGCAATCAAGGCAAAAGCAATGACAATAGCGGTCAATAAGCCCATACCTGAATTGAGTTCAAACGAAGAGGTGGATAAGACGAGAAAGCCCGCAATTAAAGCGGCTGAGGTCACCCATAAGGCAACACCAACGGTTGAAAAAGCATAACGTATGGCATCTTCGGCACTGAGAGCTTGCTCACGTCGAGCGCGTAGATATTTGCTAAGAAAATGTACAGTGTCATCGACCACAATGCCCAATGTCATGGCAGCAACCACTGAGATACTTAAGCCTATCTGTCCATTGATAAGCGCCCAAAAGCCAAAGGCCATAATGGTTGGTGCAAGATTGGGGATTAGGCTAACTAGTCCATAACGCATAGAACGTAAAGCTAGCATTAAGATCAATGAAATCAATACCAGTGCAACGATTGTTCCAAGCAACATGCTGCGACTATTTTGCATCCCTATATGAGAAAACATAATGGTAGGGCTTGAGCCAAATGTTTTTATTTCGGGCGTGTTTTGTTGCATCCAGTTTTGTATGCGTTGTTCAAAGTCTAAAATTTGAATGCTTGAAAGTGTTTTGAGTGATACGGATAAGCGTGTTGCTTGTTTATTGATATCAAGCTGGTTATTCAAGTCTAAACCATAAGGCAGGGACATTTCATAGAGTAATAAATACTGTGCTGCTAAATCTTGTTGTTCAGGTAATTTATGCCAGCTCTCCTCATCGGCATGTAGGTTACGATTGAGGCGCTTCATAATGTCAGTAATGCTATTGACGTGTAGCACCTCAGGTTGGCTACGCAGCCATTGGCTAAACATTTCGACTTTTTGCTGGAATTCAGGATGTGAAATACCATTGCTTTCTTTTGAATTGAGAGAGAAGTCAATAAAATAAACGCCTGTAAGGTTTTTGACCACAAAATCAGTATCAGTACGAAATTCAATACGTTCGTCAAAATATTTGATATAAATATCATTGATTTGATTGCGTGGTATTAAGAATGCTAAGAGTAAGATTAGTAAACCTATGCCCCATAGTAATACCGTTTTTTTGCCAATAACAAAGTTGGCTAGTTTTAACATAAGGGTACTCGTATGGTCTTGTGTTGCTTTAACGCGTGAAGGCAGTAATGTGACTAAAGCGGGTAAGAAACTAATGGCTAATAACCATGCGACCATCACTCCAATAGCAGAGGTATTGCCAAGATCACGGAAAGGTGGAGCATCACTAAAATTCAGTGTCATAAAGCCAATAGCGGTGGTTAATGAAGTGAGGAATACAGGGGTAAAGTTGATGCGTAAGCTTTCGCGCATAGCTGTTATTTTATTGTCGCCTAAACGCATTCGTTGCATCCAGTTTGATAAAATATGCACACAATCAGCAACGGCTATTGTGAGTACAATAACAGGAGCAGACATCATGGGTGAGGTTAAAGGAAATCCCATCAAGCCTGCTGAGCCTAGTGCGGTGACAATGGAAAATAAAATGACGATAAAGGTCACTAATGTGCCAGCAAAACCACGTAATAACAGGAGCACCATGAGTAAAATAGCAATAAATGCCATTGGTATCAGGTGTTGCATGTCGTATTGTGAGGCTTCTGGAAAGGCATTGTTAAGCATAACAACACCTGTTAAGTAGACATCAAGTTCAGGGTAGGTGGCATTAATATAGGCTTTTAGTGTACGTATTGAAGCAACAACTTCAGGTACCTCTTTGGTAATGTCTTTTCCTGGTAACTCTACGGTGACATTGATCGCAGTGACATGCCCTTGTGGTGAGATGAGTCGTTTGACTAATAAGGGTTCATTAAGTGCGATTTTCTCAATATTTTTGAGTTGTGCAGCACTGAGGTTTTTAGGATCTTCAACTAAATCAGTAACGGTGAGGTCATCGCCTTTTGCATAAGTATGTTGATAGTTGGAGAGTGAATCGACACGTAAGGAGTAGGGGGTTTGCCATGCGCGTTTGGTAATATCAACGACGGCATGTAATGTTTCAGCGGTGAATACATTACCCTTTTTGGGGGCGAGTACCATCAGTACATTATCGTTCTTGGTATAAGTAGTTTGTAGTTCTTCAAAAGCAACGAGTTGTGGATTATCACCATCGAAAAAGACACGATAATCATTATCAAATTTAAGGAAGCGCATACCACTTGCAAGGCTGAAAACAACTACTACAGAAAGGAGTAATGTCAGCCAGCGATGACGCATAATCCAGTTGATATAGTTCGCACTCATATTTCATTTTCCTGTTGAGTATTTGGACGTAAAGTATCTAATAATGTGATTAATCCTTGTCCGCAGTGCAGTAATAATTCCATGCTTTGGGCATTTTTTGCCATACCCATACAGCCTTCTAGAGTGGCAGTAAAAACAATAGCAACTTGTTGAGAATGAACGTCTTTTTTGACGGTGTTGTTAGTTTTTCCTTGCTCTAGTGCTTGTTCTATTGCTTCACGCCATTCGGTATAAATGGTAGAAATTTTTTCACAAAAAACAGGATCAATAGGGGACATTTCTTGGGCTAAATTATTGAGTGGGCAACCTAGCTCTATGTCCTCTTGGGTGAGTTTTTTACTGACATCTTTGATGGTTTTTATCAGTGCATCAATGGGGTTTTTTGTGCCTTGTAAGGGATCTACCCATTCTGTAATGAGAATGCCACGAATAATTTCATCCAGTACAGCATATCCTAAGCTTTTTTTGTTGGGGAAATGGTGATACAGCGCACCTTTTGTA
Organism: Thiothrix sp.; assembly: GCA_011375245.1. GTDB lineage: Bacteria > Pseudomonadota > Gammaproteobacteria > Thiotrichales > Thiotrichaceae > HyVt-477. Next base: position 12,816 of record DRMA01000021.1, read on the forward strand.
AGACCTGTATTTTTAAGAATATTTTGCAAGCTCGCCGCCTGATAGCCCATACGATGAATTTCCATAAAGGCCGCTTGTAGTAGCATTTGCCGTGTTTCTTCA
>DRMA01000022.1 GCA_011375245.1 Thiothrix sp.
GGAGAACCTTATGGCTCTAATTTCAATGAGACAACTACTGGATCATGCCGCAGAAAATGGATATGGAATGCCTGCTTTCAATGTGAATAACATGGAGCAAGTCCATGCCATTATGCAAGCTGCTGATGAAACGAATTCACCTGTTATTATGCAAGGTTCAGCAGGTGCGCGCTCTTATGCTGGCGAACCTTTTTTACGTCACCTAATTACTGCTGCAACAGAAATGTACCCACATATCCCCGTTGTTATGCATCAGGATCATGGTTCTGAGCCAGCGATTTGTTTACGTTCAATTCAGTCTGGTTTTACCTCAGTTATGATGGATGGTTCATTAGAAGCCGACATGAAAACGCCTGCAAGTTTTGAATATAATGTCAATGTAACCCGTGAAGTGGTTAAAATGGCGCACGCTGGCGGTGTTTCTGTTGAAGGTGAATTAGGTTGCTTAGGTTCACTGGAAACAGGTGAGATGGGTGAGGAAGATGGTCATGGCGCGGAAGGTAAGCTTGATCTTGATCTATTGCTAACTAGCGTTGAAGAGGCCGCTGAGTTTGTTAAAGCAACCAATGTTGATGCCTTAGCAATTGCTATTGGTACATCTCATGGTGCGTACAAGTTTACCCAAGAGCCTACAGGCGAAATCTTGCGCATTGATCGTATTAGAGAAATTCATGCGCGGATTCCAAATACACATCTTGTTATGCACGGTTCATCTTCAGTACCACAAGACTGGTTAGCTATTATCAATAACTATGGGGGGGATATGGGGCAGACTTATGGTGTGCCTGTTGCAGAAATCGTTGAAGGTATTAAAAATGGTGTAACAAAAGTTAATATTGATACTGATTTACGCATGGCATCAACAGGTTCTGTACGTAAACACTTGCAAGACAATCCATCTAACTTTGACCCACGTAAATTCTTAAAAGAAGCAACGAATGGGATGAAGGAAATTTGTAAAGCACGTTATGAAGCTTTTGGATGTGCAGGTAATGCAGATAAGTTGAATAGACAAATTATCTCGCTTGATAAGATGTCTCAGTATTATGCAAAAGGTGAGTTAGATCAGAAAATTAGTTAATCTATTTGGGATAAACGCTAAGCTTGATGAAGCTTAGCGTCTATAGTTACTAAATTTTGATTGCTTGTAAAGGGGTGCTTTGTGCATCCCTTTTTTTATGTTTGTTTTATTAAGAGTAAGAGTTATATTTTTATCATCATGAATAAAGAAAGAGAAAAAAATCAACGACGTTTTAGTGGTGTCCCACGTATTTATGGTGAAACTGCCTATCAACGTTTTAGGCATGCTCATATATGTGTGATTGGCTTAGGAGGGGTTGGTTCGTGGGTGGTTGAGGGGTTGATCAGAAGTGGTATTGGTAAGGTTACGTTGATTGATATGGATCATGTTGCAGAATCAAATATTAATCGTCAGTGCCAAGCAACGGATAAAACAGTGGGACAAGCGAAAACACAGGCACTTGCAGAGCGTATCCGTAGTATTAATCCTGTTTGTGAGATACGTTGTATCGACGATTTTATAACACCTGATAATGAGGTTGAATTATTAACCCAAGGCTATGATTGGGTCATTGATTGTATTGATAGTTTTCGCACCAAAGCCTCTCTCATTGCTTACTGTCGGCGAAATAAAATAAAATTATTAACGATTGGTGGTGCAGGAGGTATGACTGACCCTACAAAGATTCGTGTTGCTGACTTATCGAAAACTTTGCAAGATCCGCTACTAGCAAAAACGCGTAAATTGTTACGTCAACACTATGATTTTCCAACTAATCTATCACGTCGATTTGGTATTCCTTGTGTATTTTCGGAGGAAGCATTGTTATATCCTGATGGGCAAGGTGGTGTTAGTAGTGCAAAACCATCTGGGGTAACATCAGGGTTAAATTGTGCGGGGGGCTTTGGGTCTTCTGTGTGTGTGACAGCACCTATTGGTTTTTTTGCAGCTGGGTTTGTGTTACAGCAATTGGGGTAACTTTTACTAGCTGTATTATTGCTTATTTTCTCTCCACTTCTTTATACATGAATTCTCATTAAGATATTGATATTAATGTAAATCCAATGCGATTACTCTGGGATAAGGTCTTTATGAATGGGGCTTTAGGCTATCAACAGAATCCGTTATAAACAGTTATTTTCTATTTTATCTGTTAATTAGTTCATGATAATGTTATTTTATGTTTTTAATATAAGTATTTTATGTTTTGACTCTCTAATAAGAGTAGCTGACTGACTAGGATTAAAACTCTCTAATTTTTAGGTGTTTTTATAGAGTGCTATTTTTTATAGCACACTGCTTTTAATTAGTATTAATATTATTTGGAAAATAAGACATAAAGTATTTTACTTGAAAAATGTCAACTAATTGAAACGGGCTTAGTTTTCAATTTATAAAAAAATAGGGGAATACTATCTTGAAAAAAATAATGGCTGTGGGTAAAAGTTTACGTTTCTTGGTGTTTAGCATAATAATGCTATTAAATGCTCCCTTATTCGCAACAACATATTATTTTTCTAATAATGGCAATGATGCAAATAAC
>DRMA01000023.1 GCA_011375245.1 Thiothrix sp.
ATTTTATTAGAGCTTCTGTCATTGCATGTAATATGTCAATATTATCATTTAAAATAGTGACACAACGCGCATAGTTTCGATCAATTAAGCTACGCACTTCATCATCAATAGCATTAGCTGTTTCATCTGACATATTACTCTGCTTAGCAGAGGAGCTACCTAAGAAAATTTCTCCCTCATCTTCACTATAAGAAAGAGGTCCCATACGATCAGACAACCCCCATTTAGTGACCATATTACGTGCAATGTTCGTAGCACGTTCAATATCGTTTGAAGCACCTGTTGTTACTTTATCACTGCCATAGATTAGTTCTTCGGCAACACGCCCACCATAAAGGCTTGATAACTGGCTTTCTAAGTGCTGTTTACTATGGCTATAACGATCCTCTTCAGGTAAAAACATAGTCACACCTAAAGCACGTCCACGAGGGATAATGGAAACTTTATAAACAGGATCATGATCAGGAACACTCAAACCAACAATAGCATGCCCCGCTTCATGATAAGCCGTTAGTCTTTTTTCATCTTCGCTCATTACCATGGATTTTCGTTCGGCACCCATCATAATTTTATCTTTAGCTAATTCAAATTCTTCCATTCCAACAGCACGACTATCAGAACGGGCTGCAAATAATGCTGCTTCATTAACGAGGTTGGCTAGATCAGCACCTGAAAAACCAGGTGTACCACGTGCAAGTAATGATGGCTTTACATCATCGCCTAAAGGTACTTTGCGCATATGTACTTTTAGAATTTGTTCACGACCACGAACATCAGGTAAAGGAACAACAACTTGGCGATCAAAACGACCAGGACGTAATAATGCTTTATCTAATACATCAGGACGGTTAGTTGCGGCAATTACAATAACGCCATCATTGCCTTCAAAGCCATCCATTTCAACCAATAATTGGTTTAGTGTTTGTTCGCGCTCATCATTACCACCACCCACACCTGCGCCACGCTGGCGACCTACAGCATCAATTTCGTCAATGAAGATAATACAAGGAGCGTGCTTTTTACCCTGCTCAAACATATCACGTACACGTGATGCACCTACACCAACAAACATCTCAACAAAGTCTGAACCTGAAATACTAAAGAAAGGTACTTTTGCCTCACCTGCAATTGCTTTTGCGAGTAGTGTTTTACCCGTACCAGGCTGACCAACCATCAGCACGCCACGAGGAATAACGCCACCAAGCTTCTGAAATTTACTGGGATCTTTTAAGAAATCAACAACTTCTTGCACATCATCTTTTGCCTCTTCGCACCCAGCCACATCGTTAAAATTAACTTTAACCTGATCTTCCGTCATCATGCGAGCACGGCTTTTCCCAAATGACATGGGACCACTTTTCCCACCGCCACCTTGCATTTGACGCATGATATAAATCCACAAACCAATAATTAGCAAAAAAGGTGCCCAGCTAATAATAATTTCCCACAAAATAGAATTTTCTTTCGGCGGAATTGCATTCACTTCAACATTCTTTGCTAATAAGTCATCAATCATTTTTGGATCATTAGGCGGTATATGAGTAGCAAATTTATCACCATTGGTTGTTCTCGCTGTAACCGTCTGATCTTGAATATCAACTGACTGGATATTACCTTCCTTTACCTGCTTCAAAAACTGTGTGTAAGTAAGGGGCTTAGTATGTTGTAGCGGTTGTTGGAATTTCTGGAAAACCAAAATAAGCATCAATGCAATGGCAATCCAGATGAGTATATTTTTAGTTAGTTCGTTCAAAAGAGCACCTTATAGATAGGGTTGGCGGGCGCTTTAGCCCCTTTTTATTAAACTCGGCAAGTTAGTTTACACTATAACCTTGCGCAAGAACATAAACTTCACGACTTCTGGGGCGAGAGGCTTTAGGCTTTATTATTTTAACCATTTTAAACACTTTTTTTACCTCCCTTATAAACACATCAGATCCTTGACCTTGAAAGACTTTAACAATAAACGCACCATTAGGTATTAGTATTTGGTTTGCCATGTCTAACGCTAACTCACATAAGTAAATAGATTTTGGTTGGTCTATGGAAGTAACACCGCTAAGATTAGGTGCCATATCTGAAATTACAAGCTCTGCTTTCGTTGAATCAAGTAAACTCAATATTTGTTCAAGCACCTCTTCTTCACGAAAATCACCCTGAACAAACTCTACATGAGCTAATGGATCCATTGCTAAAATATCACTAGCAACAATGCGTCCTGAATCCCCCACAATGTCAGCACAATATTGACTCCAGCCACCAGGAGCAGCCCCAAGATCAACAATTTTCATGCCGCTTTTTATGACCCCATGCTTCTTTTGGAGTTCAATTAACTTATAAACTGCTCGTGAACGGTAACCATCTTGTTGGGATAGCTTTACATATTCATCGTCAAAATGTTCATTCAACCATTGTTTGCTGCTTTTACTCCTTGCCATAACTAGATTACACTTGCCTCTTTATCAGTAATTACTTAACGGATGAAGACTAACATGGAATTAACCATACAACAGAAGAAAAAGTTAAAGGCTATTGCACATGGATTACACCCTGTCGTCATTATTGGACAGCAAGGTATTAAAGAAACCATTCATGAGGAAATTGATAATGCATTGAGCTACCATCAATTGCTGAAAGTCAAAATCATTGGTGAGAAGCAGGAACGCGATAAATTATCAATACTGATCGCTAAAAAACACCACAGTAAAATTATTCAAAGCATTGGTAGCATTGTTGTCTTTTACCGTAGAAACGAGGATAAGAATGATATTCTAAAAAATAAACTTAAATCATAAAAAAACCAGACTTTAAATTTGGAGTCTGGTTTTCAAATAATGGCGCGCTGGGGAGGATTCGAACCCCCGACCCTCTGGTTCGTAGCCAGATACTCTATCCAACTGAGCTACCAGCGCCTTGTGAGGTCGTGCATTCTCCGTGTTTTTACGATGAAGTCAAGAAATAATGCATAATTTTGGGGATAAACACTAAAAAGGTGTTCATTTGTGAGTCGTCTCTTATTCTTATTTATTTTTCTTAGCTTCCCTTTCCTTTCTTTTTCTTTTGTCTCAAATGCTTTTATACGAATTGGCGTATTAAATCATCAAGGATTGGAGAATAAAGAAGTCATCCGCATGTGGAATCCAACGGCGGATTATTTAGCAATGAAATTACCACAATATGATTTTGAAATTATACCCTTGGGATTTTATGAAATTGAAGCGGCAGTAGGACAAAATAATGTTGACTTTATTCTTACTAATCCAGCAATTTTTATTAACCTTCAAGCACGTAACTGGGTAACACCACTAGCAACACGCAATAACGCAGTGGGGGATGGTACTTCTTACAATATTTTTGGTAGTGTGATTTTCACAAAGAGTAATCGAGATGACATTAACACATTATATGATCTAAAAGGCAAACATTTTTCAGCCGTCAATGAGACTTCTTTGGGCGGCTATCAAATGGCGTGGAGAGAAATGAAACAACAGGGGTTAACGCTAAATAAAATGACAACTAAGCTCACTTTTGAAAATAGCCATTATCAAGTCGTGCTTAAAGTACTTAATGGACAAGCAGATGCAGGAACCGTAAGAACAGATACATTAGAAAGTCTATATGCTGATGGCATTATCTCCCCTGACAGCGTTAAAGTATTAAATGCAAAAAAATCAGCTAATTTTCCACTATTGCACAGCACCTCTCTTTACCCAGAATGGCCTTTTAGTAAAGTGAATCATATTGATGAAGTACTTGCCGAACAAGTAGCACTCACTTTAGTTCGAATGCCTTTAGATGATCCTGCTCGTATTCCAGCAGGTTATTCTCGTTGGTCATTACCTAAAGACTATACTGAAGTACATAATTTGTTAAAAGAACTGCACTTACCTCCCTATGCACTGTCAAATAGTTTCACATGGCAAGATGCGATGGAGCGTTATCGTTACTGGGTATTAGGTAGTTTATTCCTTGTATTATTATTGCTGGGCACTAGTTCTTCACTTATGCGTCGCAATAAGTATTTAAAAAACTTAAAGCGTCGTCTTGAACGCCAAAATAAGCTAATTTTAAATTCCGTTTCTGATGGTATATACGGTGTCGATAAACAAGGAAACTGCACATTTGTCAATCAAGCGATGCAGGATATGACAGGTTGGCAAGCAAAAGAGCTTATTAATCAGCCTATTTATCCTTTACTGCATCATACACATAAGGATGGTAACAAAGCTCAGCTAGAAGACTCCCCCATGTATGCTTCATTAAAAGACGATCAATCACATTTCACTAGTGATGATATATTTTGGAGAAAAGATGGAAATAGTATTGCTGTTGAATATAGTACTGCTCCCATTAAAGGACGTTCAGCCAATACTATTGGTGTTGTTATTGTTTTTCGTGATATTACCCAACGTAAAAAAGCACAAGAAAAAACCAAACAACACCAATTACAACTAGCTCATGTTGCAAGACTTAGTACATTAGGCGAAATGGCATCAGGTATTGCTCATGAGTTAAACCAGCCCCTTACTGCTATTTCAACCAACTCACGCGCTTGCATACGCATATTGGAAGCAGAAGCAAGTTCCCCTTCTATAGAAGCCTGTGCTGACGCTATGGAAAAAGTTGCTGATCAAGCCGAACGTGCGGGTCAAATAATTAAACATATTCGACATTTTGTTCATAAAGAATTACCCGAAAAAAAACCAGTGGCAATAAAAACAATTATTGCCACTGTCACTGATCTATTACATAGTGATTTGCAACGTCATGCTATAAAGTTACAGCTTAAGTTAGCTGATCCTGATATACATGTACTTGTACAACAAATACAAATAGAACAAGTTATCATTAATTTGACTCGAAATGCTGTGGAGTCATTAGAAGACACCTCCCTACACCAGCGAAATATCATTATCCAAACAAGTCATCAAACTAAAACAACAGAAAATACAGGAAACTCAATAATTGAAAAAGTTGAAATAAGAGTAACAGATACAGGTAATGGACTAAGTAGCAGAATACAAGAACAATTGTTTGATCCTTTTATCACTACAAAAACACAAGGAATGGGGTTAGGATTGTCAATTAGTCAAGGCATTGTTGAAGCACATGGTGATAGAATTCGTGTTCAATCTAGCAATAAGGGCGCTAGTTTTTACTTTTATTTACCCTATGTTGCTCACAAAGGGGATGATAATGTTACAAAATAAAGCGACTGTTTTTATTGTTGATGATGATCAAAGTGTTCGTGATGCACTTAAATTGCTCATGCAATCAATTGGCTTACCAGCAGAAACCTATGAGTCTGGACAGGCTTATCTTGCACAGTTTGACCCAGAGCGTGCTGGTTGCCTTGTATTGGATGTACGTATGAAAGGAATGAGTGGCTTAGTACTACAAGAAAAATTGTCAAAGCAAGTACTTGCACCACCCATCATTATGATAACAGGGCATGGCGACATTGCAATGGCAGTGCGTGCTATACAAGCAGGTGCATCTGACTTTATTGAAAAGCCTTTTAATGACCAAGCACTTCTAGAAAGCATTCATCGCGCACTTGAACAAGATGCAAAAAAGCGTGGTCAAGCCATGCAACAGGAAGAAGTAATAAATCGTTTAGCACAACTGACCCAGCGCGAACGAGAGGTCTTAGAGCAAGTTGTTGCAGGAAAACGAAATAAAGTTATTGCATTTGACCTTAACATTACTCAATCAACGGTTGAAGCACATCGTTCACGCGTTATGGAAAAAATGCAAGCAAAATCCTTATCGGACTTAATGCGAATGGTATTATTCGTGCATTTAGACTAATCCGTGCTTTGACGGTTCCCACAGCAACGCCAACTGGCGTAGCAAAAAATTAATTTTTTACAACAGTAAATTTTACTAGCCCATTGCTTTGAAGTTGGTTTTTAACCTTATCAATTGTATCTTGCTGATAAAAAGGACCAATACGAACCATATGTAAAAGCATATCGTGCTTACGTCTCGTTTCCATTGTAGCATTGTCAATCCCCATAGAGGAAAGCCGAATAAATTTTGCAAGGGCTTCTTCTTGTGAGGCATAAGTACCAATAACGATATAATATCTTGCTTTCTGATTTATCTTTGGAGCCCCAGTTTTGGTTCTTTTGTTAATAGGATGAATCGGTAATATTTTTGTTCTTGATTTTGTTGGAATAACATCAATAACCACTGGAAATGAAGATTTTGCACCAAGAAGACTGGCTACAGCAGGTGTAACTAGTAAAATGGCATCTTGTTGTGCAGGACTACGATCATTGACTTTTACTACAACTGATTTATTAGTTTGAGTATTTGTTATTTTTATATGACTAGGTAATGGTAAAGTTGGATGAGCAGCAGTGAAACTATTCATATCAATCACATCGCAATTTGCCGCTTTCTTTCCTTGTCGATTTCCTTTGTATATATGAGCTTCACCTTTCATTTGATGAGTACTTGCTGTTGCTAAGGTTTGAGAGCCTTTGCGATCACAAGACATATTTATAGCATTAGCCTTATCAATATTGGGTTCAAGTAAACTACATGAAATAAATAGTGGCATTACAGGAAGCAACACCACCCCATCGCTTATTATAGATCTTTTCATTGTTTTTTATTCTTTTATAAGGTTTAAAACCACCGTCTTTCAGACGGTCAGCTTTAGCTACGAAATTAAGTGATTGTTTTTACACTAGATAAAAGTAATCTAGCCCAGAACAACTCAACTGGTTGATTCCCTTCGCCAATGTTGTTAATGCTTTTTCGTCTTAGTACACCGACCTGTTGG
>DRMA01000024.1 GCA_011375245.1 Thiothrix sp.
GTAAAAGACAGAGGAGGTCATGTCGTGCTTACTGGCACGAACTATGATGAAGCCTATGCACATGCATTAACACTCGTTGAAAGCGAACGACTTACTTTTGTTCACCCCTTTGACAACCTTGATGTCATCGCAGGACAAGGTACTATTGGTATGGAACTGTTGCGCCAACACCCCGATCCTATTGATGCTATTTTTATCCCTATTGGCGGCGGCGGCTTAATATCAGGAGTAGGAAGTTATATCAAATATCTTTACCCTGAAACCAAAATTATTGGCGTAGAACACGAAGAAGCACCTAGTATGCACGAAGCTATGCGCCAAAATGCACGTATAACACTGAATAATGTCGGCGGCTTTGCAGATGGTGTAGCCGTCAAACAGATTGGTGAAAACACCTTTGACATTGCTAAACACGTCGTTGATGATATTTTACTAGTCTCCACAGATGAGACGTGTGCCGCTATTAAAGATATGTTTGAAGACACCCGCACCATCCTTGAACCTGCAGGCGCTATTTCCATTGCTGGCATTAAAAAATATGTAGCAGAAAAAAACATTAAAGAACAACACCTTATTGCATTAACCAGTGGTGCAAATATGAACTTTGATCGTTTACGCTATGTCTCGGAACGGGCTGAACTTAGTGAATACCGTGAATCACTCATTGCCGTCACTATCCCTGAAAAACCAGGTAGTTTTAGACGTTTTTGTGAAACTATTAGCAATCGCCCTATTACAGAATTTAATTATCGCTATGCCAATACGCAACAGGCACGCATCTTTGCTGGCGTAAAGCTATCGAATGGCAGAGAAGAAAAGCAGGCATTATTACAAGAATTAGCCAACGCGGGCTACGCAACACTTGACCTTAGTGATAATGAGGTTGCTAAAGATCATTTGCGCTACATGGTTGGTGGTCATGCTCCACAGGCAAAAAATGAAGTATTATACCGCTTTCGCTTTCCTGAACGACCAGGAGCCTTGCTGCACTTCCTCACCAACCTTGGTACAGATTGGAACATCAGCCTCTTCCATTACCGAAATCATGGTTCAGATTTTGGGCGGGTTCTCGTTGGCATTCAAATTCCACAAGGAGAAAGGAATAACTTTTGTGACTTCCTCAATCAACTTGGTTATACATGGGTAGAAGAAACAAATAATCCAGCCTATAAGCTATTTTTGGTATAAAAAATCCCTGAGAAGTAGCAACGCCTATCAGGGAAAATCATCGCAAGTTATATATGACTAAATTATTTATACCTTCATTTACTTCGTTTTTACCACCGCATTATTAACATGCACATTACCTACGCCTTTATAACGCAATCGCATTTCATTCAATGCACGCAATGCATCAGCCTCATTACTATAAGCACCAATTTGTACACGATGTAGTAACCCTGTTGTACTGGTAATTGTACTCACAACTGCTTGATAGCCATCATTAACAAACTGGTCTCTTATTCTATCTGCCTTTGGTTTACTTGAACTTGCGATTAACTGCACCACATAAATCTCACCTGTAGGTGTTCCTACAGAAGCCCCTCCCCCTCCTACTCCTACTCCTACTCCTACTCCTCCTCCTACTTCTGATACTGTACCCTCATTAACAGTAGTACAAGATGCCAACATAAAGACACTTACTAATACCAATAAAGCCTGTTTTTTCATTGAAACGATTATCATTCCTTTCATTCTCTGTTCTCCTTATCAAAACATTGTTACTAAAATGCGTTAACGATAGGGGTAATTTCTTTAAATTACAACCGTTTCAAGTCATTCTTTATGTTTTTGATCGTTTCATCAAACATTTTTTTCTCCGCATTGTTTAAAGGTAGCTCAATCACCTTCTCAATCCCCTGTCCACTGAGTACACAAGGAACCCCCATTGCAATTCCTTTCTGAGCATACTCACCGTCCAATAATGCGACTGTTGGTAAGATTTGACAACGTTGACAGGTAATGGCTTCCACCATTTCAGCAATAGCAGCAGCGGGGGCACCATAAGCGCTACTGGTTTTTTTCAGCGCTAATATCTCAGCCCCTCCAAAACGCGAGCGCTTAACAATATCATCAATCACCTTTTGCTCAAGAAAATGGCTGATCGGAATCCCTGATATCGTAGTAAAGCGAGTCATTGGTACCATTGCATCACCATGCCCTCCTAGCACCATCGCATTAATATTTTTTACCGAGTATCCTGTCTCCAATGCCACAAAAGCCGCCATACGTGACGAATCAAGTACACCTGCCTGCCCCATGACCCTACTGCGATCCCAACCTGTTTTCTTCCACGCATAATAAGTCAAAATATCAACAGGATTAGACACCAAAAGCAGCTTGCTATGCGGCGCATAATCCAACACATCATCTAAGATAGCATTTGTAATTTTTACATTAGTTGCTAAAACATCAGAACGAGACATATCAGGTTTGCGCGGAATACCTGCTGTAATAACAATTAAATCTGAATCAACCATCAAACTTGCATTCGTACCCCCAATCACTCGTGTATCAAAACCAAATAACGGAGCCGTTTCTTGAATATCCAGTGCTGCACCTGCGGCAACACCCTCTTTAATATCCAATAACACTAAAACACGACATAAGTCTCGTTCCGCCAGAACTTGTGCTGTTGCCTCTCCGACTCGACCAGCACCTATAATCGTAATCTTTTGCATAAAACACTTCCTCATTAAGGCTATTAGATTTAAAGCACACTTACTATTAAGTATAGTCAACACTACTCAAAAAAATCGGTGTTATAACAAAGAACCATGGCTAAAAAATGCTAAAAATAGTTTATAGTTTGTAAGCTTGATAAGAATTGCACTGAAACTGAACGTTGTTTGAGCGTAGCAAGTTTAATGAGATTAGTGAGATTGAAGAACGAATCCTAGCAGGTTGAATAACTAACAAAAATATGAAAGATACCCTAATAATGATAAATTTTTTAAGGAAAATAAGTATTTTTTACGCTAACATGATCGAAAAACAACCTATTCCTTTTCTTTTCCACTCAAGCGTTGAATAATACCCAACACCAGAAGGAAAAAGCATACAAACACTCTTTAGTTTACTAACGAGTATTCTCACTGGATCATTTATTTATTCGAGGTCACGATGTTACATATATGTTTGGTTCACAAACAAATCATCCCCAACCTCATCCCGATTATGATGCGTTGGCCACATCACGTCCTTTTGATTTGCACACAAAAAACATATAGAACAGGACTTAGCAAACGCTTCGCTGAAATTCTGCTGCAATTAGGCGTTCCCTCAACAACCTTCAGTAGCGCACCTGATTCAGCCTTTCCACAAATGTTCTCCTATGCCAATAAAACCCATCAACGCATTATCAAAGAATATCCTGATACGGGGATTGTGTTAAATATTTCAGGGGGTGGAAAACTAATGGCAATTACTTTTCTTGAAGCATGGAGAGATAAAGCTCATTTGATCCAATACACTAATATGGACAGTAATCATCTTGAATACTTACCTGCAAGTACAGAGCTAATTATCAAACCTGTCAAACTTGACCCTGTAATGAATATTTCATTATTTCTTGCTGCCCATGGTGTTACTTATATTTCAGCCGCTTCCGACAGCACAGCATGGCAAAAAACCTGTATACAACGCAAAAAACTAACACAAGACCTCGCCACACATGCTGCAGAAATAAGTGGTATGTTACGTGTTATCAATGCGCTTTCTTGTCGCGCAAGAGACGATATCCATAAAACACTCGAACATGCGCAGCAACGCTTTTCAATGCATCCTAATGCAGCCATACAAACATGGCTACAACGCTTTGAACAACAAGGGTTACTTATCTGGGATCGACAACAAACTATTAAATTTACGAGCTACGAAAATGCGCAATATCTTGGTGGTTTTTGGCTAGAAGAATATATTTATAGCACCATTCTCACCCTTAATCCTGATGATATTAGCTGTGGTGTCATTATTAATTGGCAAGCTGCACCTAACATCCATAATGAACTCGATATTTTAGTCGTACACAACAACCACTTACTGGTAATTGAATGTAAGACCTTATTTCTGGGGACAGCAAAAGATAATGAGATCATTTATAAACTTGATAGTATTTCGGATGAACTCAATGGCTTACTAGGTTCTACATTACTCGTATCTGCCCAGCAACCTTCATCCATTATAAGACAACGTGCAAGTACACAACGCATAAAAGTCGCAGGTCCTGAGGACTTAAAATATATTGATTTTCTTATTGCTAAATGGATGGAAAACCAAAGTTTTGCTGATCCAGTACCTGATTAGACTTAAGGAAGTTACCAACAAATAAAATAAGAACAATCATCTAACCTAAACAAGCTCACTTATTCGCCACGCATAGGCTTTAGATACATTGAAATATCAATCTTATCCCCCATTTTTTCTTTCGCAGCCTTAACCGCATCAGTACGCTGACGGAAAAAACGTTGTTCTCCAATATGCTGATACAAACCTGAACGCTTAAAAGCAGCTTCAATATGCACTTTTACGCGCGCAAGATACAACTCAATACCAACAGACTCTAAACGATCATAGAGATTTTTTAACATATCTTCACCCGTAGAATCAAGTTGATCAACAGCTTCAATATCCAATACAACCAATTTTAATTCTGGCTTTTCTGCGATAAAGTTCAGTATTTTTCCTTCCAGATAACCTGAATTTGCGAAATACAAATCCCCATCATAACGAAATATAGAGACTGTAGGACTTACTTTTAAACCAAAACGCTCAGCACTCCGTAAAGTTGTATCTTCATGTCTCGCCAGTTCAAGTAAACGAGGACTCATCGTACGATATAAAAATAACCCCAACGAAAGCAACACACCAATCAGCACACCTTTTTCCAGATGAGGAGCAACAATTAACGTTACAACAAAAACAACAACCGCAATAATGCCGTCATGACGATGTACTTTCCATGCATGTTTGATAGGCTCAATTTTTACCAATCCTGCTACCGCAATAATAATAACTGCTGCCAATGTTGCTTGAGGCAAATGGTATAACAAGGGGGTTAAGAAGAGCAAAGTAACAGCAACAATAACCCCTGTTACAATCGCCGACAAGCCTGTACGTGCACCAGAGGTAAAGTTAACGGCTGAACGTGAAAAAGAACCTGCCACGGGATAAGCCTGAAACACTCCTGCCGTTATATTCCCTAACCCTTGCCCTACTAACTCCTGATTGGCAGATACCCGCTGTCTTGTCTGTGAGGCAATTGCTTTAGCAACAGAAATGGCTTCAACAAAACCAATAATAGCAATCATAAACACAGAACCTAATAAGATTGATAAATGTTCAGCCTTAATGGAAGGAATAGCAAACTCAGGCAAACCACTTGGTATCTCACCAATAACAACGCCACCTTTATCAATACCATAGCCTGACAACCAAGATATAACGGTACAAATAACAACCGTAATTAACACATTGGGTAATTTTGGGTTAAGTCTTTTAATAAGGATTAATAAAAAGAGTGAAAATACTCCCATTGCTAATGTTAGCATATGTGTATTAGGTATCTCTAAAATCATATTCCACATCGTTTCATAATAATGCTCAGCACGCTCTACCGTTAAACCAAATATTTTACTGACCTGAGAGCTTCCAATAATAAGCGCGCCCGCATTGGTAAAACCAAGAATAACGGGATGCGATAAAAAATCGACCAATACCCCTAATCTCAACAAACCTAATATAATTTGAAATATCCCAACTGAAAGTGCTAAAAATGCGGCATAAACCATGGTTGTTGCAGGATCTAGACCTAAAGGAGCTAAAGCAGCAGCTGTCATTAATGACACCATTGCTACAGGTCCTGTTGCCATCTGACGCGACGAACCAAATAACGAGGCAATAATCACTGGGATAAAAGAGGCATAAAGCCCTACATAAGCAGGCAATCCTGCTAAATCAGCATAAGCCATTGATTGTGGCACAAGAACCAATGCGACAGTTAAACCTGCCAGTAAATCGGCACGAATGACCTCCTTATCTTTCAGATCACCTATCCATTTTTTATATGGTGTAAAGCGGTTTTTCCACTGTCCCAAAAATGCTAACAATGTTTTTCTCCTCATACTTCATTCACGTAAAAAACCGCTCAACAAGTTGATATTAATAAAAATTAAAAAAACACAAGCAACATACTCACACACTCACCCCCGTTATTGATTGGGAACATCATTTATCATAAAGCAATACAATATTAAAGTGGCACTAATGAAGTGCATAATACAAAAATGAAGTGCATAATACAAAAACGTTTATTACATTGCCGCAGGAAGTCGTTAGTTTGCAATACCCTTACCCAAAGATAAGCGAGTGAGAGCTACCATCTGCTGTTAAATACTTACCTTTTATTATAAAAAACATACCAAATAAGTAATTAAGATTGGATGATAAAGTAATATTAACATATGATGGATAGCGTTATTAGAGATTCTATATGGCAAATGGACTCGAAGATCTTGCGCTAAGTTTTACGATAAGATTGAAAATAGATTTTATCATGTAAGTTAAGTGAGCATATAAATCTTGATAACTGAAGTAAATACTGGAAATTAATGTATTTTTTTTAATTTGCCTCCGACGGAGCTGACCGTCAATTGGCTTGAGTTTCAATCAAAAGATTATCAACCAAGTGCGGAATAATCCTTAATAGTACTGAATTTATCACTTTGGATAAGTTTAGGTAACTTTTAAGGAGCAGGAAAGATATGAGCCATTTTGATAACATTCTTGTCGCGATTGACTTTAAAGCGACTGAACAAGCAGAAATCGACCATGCAATTAACCTCGCTAAAATGCATCAAGCAAAACTCACCTTTATGTCGGTTATTCCAGAACTACCTCGCGATGCATATCTTGAGATATCTGCTATGTCACCTGAACAGCGATTAAAACATCAACTTGAACAACGTATGGAACAACTTGAAATAGTTTCCCAATGCGCCATACAAGATACAGGCATCAAAACAGAGTGTATAGCTGTCTCGGGCATACCCAGCGTAGAAATTATTAAACAAGTCATGCGTAATAATCATGATTTACTCATGATTGCTGAACGAGAAAACAACTCTGTCTTGAAAAATAAGCTAATGGGTAGCACCGCCCGAGAGCTACTACGTAAAGCACCTTGTCCTGTCTTAGCCGTACACCCACAGTCCTTAAGAGATTACAAACGTATTATAGCCACCATTAATGTCAGCGAACAAAAAGGAGTCAATAGTGAGAACCTCAATCAAACTATTGTTTCCAATGCTATTTTTATTGCCGAAGCTGATAAGAGTGCTTTATCTATAGTATCGATTATGCCCCCTGAGGCTAGTAAAACGAGTTATATGGAAAAAATTAAGTCCTGTCTAAACAGCAACAACGTTATTATTGATGATGAAAACATTCATGTGGAAGTCGGTGAACCTGCACAAGTTATTATCGATGCAACCTTGACCCATAAAACGGATTTACTCGTAATGGGCATGTTATCGCGTACTGGCATTCAAGGCTTTTTTATTGGTAATACCGTAGAAAAAGTACTTGATATGGTCGAATGCTCTATTTTGACAATTAAACCTGCTGAATTTGTTTCCCCCATCAAGCTCAATGATGAATGACTATGCATGACGCACATCTAAAGAAATTACAACAAAAAAAGCCATTTCCTTCTCTCCCCATAGAGAAGGGACCTGCAAAACTTATAACAAAACTTATAACAAAACTTTTTCAATCCCACCATGACTTGCCTGACGAATAAACTGTTGCTGCCATCCGTTACCCAATAATTCATTCGCTATCTCAACCACAATATAATCCGTTTCTACCTCTGTCGCATCCGCATAACGTGATAAGCCTTGCTGGCATGCAGGACAGTTCGTAAGCAATTTCACCCTACCCTGCTCCGCTTGCTGTTTTTTAGTCAATACCTCAACACCCTGTTTAATCTCTTCTTCCTTACGAAAACGTAACTGGCTAGAAATATCAGGGCGATTCACCGCAAAAGTACCTGCTTCGCCACAACAACGATCAGACTTAATGACTGTCTGCCCCATTAACTCAGAAACCAATTCTGTCGGTTCATAATGTTTAATCGGTGAATGACAAGGGTCATGGTAAAGGTATTGTGTACCTTTAACCCCTTCTAAGTGAACCCCTTGCTCTTTTAAATATTCATGGATATCCAATAAGCGACATTCAGGGAAAATAGCCTCAAACTCATATTTTAACAATTGATCCATACAGGTGCCACACGACATAATCACTGTATTAATCTTTAAATAACGTAAAACATGGGCAATACGATGAAATAAAACACGATTCTCCGTTGAAATCTTCGTGCCTTTTTTGGTATCACCTGAGGCATTTTGCGGATAACCACAACACAAATAAGTGGGCGGTAGTACAGTGGTTGCTCCTGTTTCATACAACATCGCCAACGTCGCCAAGCCGACTTGACTAAATAGACGCTCCGAACCACATCCTGGAAAATAAAATACCGCATCACCGTCTTTCATTGGATCACGAATAATAGGAATCGTGTTGCCATCTTCCAAGCCAAGCATGGCACGTGTGGTTTTAGCAGGTAAGCCAACAGGCAGCGGTTTTTTAACAAATTCAATAACAAATTCTTTAATCGGTGCTTTGCCAACCGTTGCACTAGGTATATTGCCACGCAGAAAACCAAATCGTTTAAATAACTGATGCCCCATGCGTTGTGCGTTATAACCCACTTGTATTAATCCCAAACGCATCACCTTAATGGTTGTTGGATCTTTAATATTTAAAAACTGCATCGAGA
>DRMA01000025.1 GCA_011375245.1 Thiothrix sp.
CTTCTATTCGTGCCTGTGTATTTTTAGGTGTTGATGAAGGCATAACGCCATGAGTAGCAGGCTTTTTCACTTGCTTCTGAGAAACAGTTTTCCTTGCTAATTTTGAACGATATTTACGCCATTCAGATGAGTGCTTGTAAATGTTTGATTTTGCCTTAGCATAAGAAATACGCAAAGCATCCCTTCTTGATGGGCGACTCAGCAAAGCACCTGCTTTTAGGTTATTAATATTTCTCTTTCTAAAAGCAGTTGGATTAGCGCGAAAAATAGCCATCATCATTTGCTCTGTACGTACACCTCTATACCCTAGCTTCTTGGCAACCTTATATAAGCTATCCCCACGAACAACTCTATATTTTTTTGTATGTGCACGTTTGCTTGCTTGAGTAACGCTACGCTGTTTTGAAGTCGTAGCATTACGCGCAGGAGCAATAGTTCTTTTAGATACTTGTTTCTCTGGATGTGAGGCTTGTTGTTGAGGCGTTCTTTTTGCTACAACTTGTTGTTGGCGTTTAGGCTCAGCACGAACACCTACCGTATTATTGCTTACGGCAGTACCTGGCTGAACTAAAACAGGAGGGTCTAATAAAACAGTGTACTCTTTTAACAGTTGTCCATTAGGCCAACTAACTTCTAAAAGGAAGTTTAAAAATGGCTGATTTATCGGCTGATCAGAACTGACGAAAATAACAGGCTTGCCATTTTCAACACTTGGCGTAAAGCTGATGCTATCTAAATACTTTGGTCGTTCAATTCCGACACGCCTAAACACTTCAGGCGAAGCAATACGAACTTTTAAACGTCTGGTGTCAGCAGCACTTGCTGACAATAAATTAATTTTAGCACGGAATGGCTGATTCAAATGAGAGCTAGATTCGATCTCTCCTAAACCTAAAGCATAGGTGGCAGATGAGTATGAAACAGCTAGACACACAGCTAAACTCAAGGCTTTTTTATTCACGAATGTAATCCCCTTAAACAGCATACCGCTAAACTCCTTCATATCTCTAAATGCTGACCTAATTGCCGCTTAGAAAGAATGATTAACGATGATTTATTATTATAATGTTTACAAAATAATACCTCTAAAATGTTTATAGAGATATCCAGAGGTATTACCCTCCTCTATAGTGCAATTTGTATCAAATACGCCATGAATAGTAACTGAATACAGGCAATTAAGCTGTCACAAGCCGACCAAGCATGTCACTTTCTGACAAAGTTGGCACATTTGGAAGGCTAAAGGGTAGATTTAACAATAAAAACTATAAATAATCCTTAATTAATACTTCTGCTATTTGAATACTATTTAGTGCAGCACCTTTGCGAACATTATCGGCAACAACCCACATATTCAGCCCACTGTGATGTGAAATATCTTCACGAATACGACCAACATAAACTGGGTCTGTATTGACACCCTCAGTCACTGCTGTTGGATAACCACCATCTACGCGATCATCAATGACGACAACACCTGGGGCTGCATTCAAAAGCTCTGTAGCATACTCGACAGATATTTTCTCTCGCGTTTCTATATGTATTGCTTCTGAATGTCCATAAAAGACAGGAACACGAACAGCAGTAGGGTTAACAAGAATATCATCATCTTCAAATATCTTGCGGGTTTCCCAAACCATCTTCATTTCCTCTTTAGTATAGCCATTATCCATAAATACATCAATCTGAGGTAAAACATTGAAAGCAATCTGTTTGGGGTAAGTCTTTACAGTTACTTCTTTTGCATTTAATAAAGCAGCAGTTTGAGATGCCAACTCTTCTATTGCAGGCTTACCTGTCCCAGAAACAGCTTGGTAGGTTGCGACATTAATTCTGGTAATTTTTACTGCGTCATGTATGGGTTTTAAAGCAACCAACATCTGAATGGTAGAACAATTCGGATTAGCGATAATTCCTTTATTGGTATAATCAGCGACAGCATGAGGGTTTACCTCTGGAACAACGAGAGGAATATCGTCTTCGTAGCGAAATTCAGAAGTATTATCGATAACAACACATCCTGCTTTTGCTGCAATAGGTGCATATATCTTAGAGATTGCTCCACCTGGTGAAAATAAACCAATTTGTACTTTTGAAAAATCAAAATCTGCTAAATTCTCTACTACAATGGTTTTATCACCAAACTCAACTCTCATACCCACAGAGCGCTCACTAGCCAATGCATAGACTTTACCAACAGGAAAATCTCGTTCAGCTAGAATAGATAGCATTGTCTCCCCTACTGCCCCTGTCGCACCCACTACTGCTACATCAAATGTTCTCATTTTTCTAAACCTTAAATTTAAAGGACTTTTACTGATAAAAAGCCCTATTTAAAAAATTACACTCTAAATAAACTAAAGCTATTTAATTACCCTAGATACTTTAATTGTTATGCTTTTAAAGCTGCGACAACTGCGTCACCCATTTCGGTTGTTGTTACTTGCTTCATACCATCGACATAAATATCAGCTGTTCGATAACCTTGCTCCAGCACCTTATTAACAGCATCATCAATTTTTTGAGCTAACGCTGCATTGTCCAGTGAATAACGCAACATCATGCTCACAGACATTATCGTTGCTAGAGGGTTCGCAATATTTTGCCCTTCAATATCAGGCGCAGAGCCATGTATTGGCTCATACATGCCCATACCACTAGCATTAAGTGATGCTGAAGGTAGCATACCGATTGATCCTGTTAGCATTGCTGCCGCATCGGATAAAATATCACCAAATAGATTACCTGTAACAATCACGTCAAACTGTTTTGGTTCTTTTACTAATTGCATTGCCGCATTATCAACGTACATATGACTTAGCTCAACTTCTGGATATTCTGCTGATACACGGATAACTACCTCACGCCATAACTCAGAAACTTCCAATACATTTGCCTTATCAACAGAGCATAAACGCTTGCCACGTTGCATCGCTATTTTAAACGCTGAGTGAGCAATACGCTCTATTTCAGATTCTTTATAAACCATTGTGTTATAAGCAAAACGCTCACCACTTTCATTCGTTTCAATTGCACGAGGTTGTCCAAAGTAAATACCACCTGTTAGCTCCCGAACGATCATAATATCTAAGCCGGCAACCACCTCAGGACGAAGAGAAGAAGCATCTGCTAATGTCTCGTTTAAAATTGCAGGGCGTAAGTTTGAAAACAAGTCTAGATCTTCACGAATGGCTAATAAACCACGCTCTGGACGTAATTCGCGCGGCAAATCTTCATACTGATAGCCACCAACTGCTCCTAATAAAATAGCATCTGCTGTTGCCGCTTTTTTCTTTGTATCTTCTGGATAAGGGTGACCAGATGCATCATAGGCTGCGCCACCAATATCAGCGTACTCTAGCTCAACGTCTAGACCAAAGTCGGCGCTTAATACATCAATTACTTTAATCGCTTCTGCAACAATCTCTTTTCCAATACCATCACCAGGTAAAACAAGAATTTTCTGTGTCATTTTTATTCCAAATCAATTATTTAAAGGGGAAAACTACTTAAAATGCTTATGATGCAAATAACCAAGGAGCTTCTTGTTTACGTTTTTCTTCATAAGCACGAATATCATCAGCATGCTGTAAAGTTAGCCCTATATCATCCAATCCATTTAACATGCAGTGCTTTCTAAAGGCATCAACTTCAAAAGCAAATGTTTCTCCTGTTGGTGTGATGACTTCTTGTTTTTCAAGATCAATCGTAAGCTCATAAGCGTCTGATGATGCGATTTCTGAAAATATTTTATCAACAATTTGTTCTGATAAAACAATCGGTAACAAGCCATTTTTAAAGCTATTATTAAAAAATATATCGGCATAGCTAGGCGCGATTATTGTACGAAAGCCGTAGTCTGTCAAAGCCCAAACAGCATGCTCACGTGATGATCCACAACCAAAATTTTCACGCGCTAACAAAATGGAACCACCTTGATACCGAGCTTGATTTAACACAAAGTCTTTATGAAGCTCTCGCTTGCTGTGATCCATTCCTGGCTCGCCTGCCACTTTATAACGCCAGTCATCAAATAAAGTAGGACCAAAACCACTTTTCTTGACTGATTTTAGATATTGTTTAGGGATAATGGCATCCGTATCAACATTTGCTCTATCCAAAGGGACGACTATGCCTTTATGTACTGTAAATTTTTCCATGATTACGCCTCCTTAGCCAATGTTCTAATGTCAATAAAATGACCATGAATCGCTGCTGCTGCTGCCATTGCAGGGCTGACCAAATGTGTGCGCCCTCCTTGTCCTTGACGACCTTCAAAGTTACGGTTGGAGGTCGATGCACATCGCTCCCCTGGCTCTAAGCGATCTGCATTCATCGCCAAACACATCGAACAACCTGGCTCGCGCCATTCAAAACCAGCATCAATAAATATCTTATCCAAGCCCTCTTCTTCTGCTTGATGTTTTACCAAGCCAGAACCTGGTACAACCATTGCTAGTTTAATATTTTTCGCTACTTTATTACCTTGAGCAATCTTTGCTGCTTCACGTATATCTTCAATACGAGAGTTTGTACACGAACCGATAAACACCTTATCGACGTTAATATTATCAATCGCTTCACCTGCTTTTAAGCCCATATACTCGAGTGCTGCTTGAATACCATTACTTTTTACTGCATCTGTCTCATCAGCAGGGTTGGGAACTGTTGCACTAATTGGCAATACCATTTCTGGCGATGTTCCCCATGTGACTTGAGGTTCAATTTTAGCTGCATCTAAACGTACCACTAAATCGAACTCAGCGTCGTCATCGGATACTAAATCTTGCCAAGCTTCTACTGCTTTATCCCACGTTTCACCTGTTGGCGCAAAAGGACGACCTTTAATATAATCAATCGTTGTTTGATCGACCGCAATCATTCCTGCACGCGCACCTGCCTCAATTGCCATATTGCAAACGGTCATGCGTCCTTCGATAGATAGGTCACGGATAGCCTCTCCTGCAAACTCTATTGCATAGCCTGTCCCACCTGCGGTACCAATTTCACCAATAATGGCTAATACAATATCTTTTGCAGTAACGCCTGCTTGTACTTTTCCATCAACAGAAATAAGCATATTTTTCATTTTTGATTGAATTAAGCACTGTGTCGCCATCACGTGCTCAACCTCAGAAGTACCAATACCATGTGCTAATGCACCAAAAGCACCATGCGTTGAGGTATGTGAATCGCCACATACAACTGTCATTCCTGGCAAAGTAGCACCCTGCTCTGGACCAATAACATGAACGATGCCCTGACGAATATCATCCATCAAAAACTCTTTAACGTTAAAATCTTCACAGTTTTTATTCAGTGTTTCGACTTGAACTTTAGCAACAGGATCATCAATACCTGCTGTACCATTTCCACGATGCTGTTTCGTTGTTGGCACATTATGGTCAGGTACTGCTAAAATGGAATTTGCGCGCCATAAACTACGTCCTGCCAACCTTAAACCTTCAAATGCTTGGGGTGATGTGACCTCATGCACTAAATGACGGTCGATATAAAGCAAGGCTGTACCATCCTCCTCTTCCCGTACAACATGGGCATCCCATAATTTATCGTATAATGTCTTAGCTGCCATTAGAACCCCTCTTTTTATATTTAACTGAGCAGTGATCTTACTGTTTTAATAGTAATAACTCTAATTGATTATTTTCATAAAAATAAGTCTCACTAGGAATATATGCAACTACTCAGCATAATCGGTAACTGCTCAGATTGCGCTCTATTTTGTTCCAGTTCAAGGCAAAAGGGCGGAGTTTAAAATTAGAGTGCAAGCTGAGTAGTTACGAATATATAAGCAAGAAATACAATACGGAAAGTATTGTTATCGACAACAAAATAACTAATAATGAGAAGTATTAGGCTAAAAACCTAATAACATATTAAATTTTATATAATTAATACAATTTGGAGAAAAATCATGGCTGAATGGCGACAAGTAGCAAAGGTAATGGCATTAGGAGACGGACATATTAGTATCAAAGAAGTAGAGATACTTCGCAAGGTTATTCTTGCTGATGGCAGTGCAAATAAAAGTGAATTATCTTTTTTAAAAGAAATTAAAAAAGAAGCAAAAACAACTGTACAGGCACTTGATGATTTGATCGCTGATTGTGAAAAAGTAGCAAAATAAGAATATAAACAATAACTACTCAGCATAATC
>DRMA01000026.1 GCA_011375245.1 Thiothrix sp.
TGAAGGGGCATGTAAAAACTGATAACTCCGCCAAATGGCATGAATTACCAAATGGGCTAAGGCAAGCGTGGTAAACCCCAAGGCTATTTCAAGCAACATTAGACCAATTTGCGCGATAACACTAAAAATAAACGCTGTTTTTACATCCGTTTGTACCAAGCCACAGAGATAACCATAAATCATGGATGCTAAACCAAGCACGATCAATAATCCCTGCAAGACACCCACAATGCTAATCAATGGCTCAATACGAATTAATAAATAAATTCCTGCATGTACCATCAATGCACCATAAAAAATGGCACTTGATGAAGTCGGGCCTTCCAACGCGCGGGTAATCCATGCAGAAAAGGGGAATTGTGCGGATTTAATCAATGCAGCCAGCATAAGAGACGCAGGAATAAGCACAAAATAGAGATTAGGCACGCTCTTATCCATTATCATATTTTCAGCCGTGCTTAATAAGGTTTGCCATTCCGTTGTATTAATGACAAAAAAGCTAATGATGAAGGCAAAGATAAAGCCTGCATCACCGACACGGTTAGTGACAAAGGCGCGTAATGCATTGTCGGTGGCAATATTGCGTTCCCAACGATAAGAAATCAATAGATAAGAACTCACTCCTGCAAATTCCCAACCAACAAACACCAAGACCAGATTACCTGCCATCACAATCACTTGCATGGCAAAAATCAATAAGGCTAAGACCATAAAAAAGCGTTGAAAGCCTGCTTCGCGATGAATATAAGGTACTGAAAAATAGGTCATCAGTACGCCTAACACAGCAATTAGATTCATCATGACTAAACTGAGTGGATCAATAAAAAAGCTAAGCAAAATAACATAATCGCCTGTTGCCAACCATTGCCCTAGAACAACGCTGCCGATTGTGCCTTGTAGCAAGGTAACCATATCAATGATAACCACAAGCAATAATGACAGCGATGTTGCGATTAATATTACCCGTGCGGTTTTTTCCTCACCGCTTTCGCCACGGTTTTGGAAAAAAAGGAAACTAATGGCAATCCATACACTTGCCAACAGAGGTAAAAGAGGGATAAGTGCCAGCATCAACTCAAGCATGGTTTGCCTCCTGTGAGGTGCCTTTACTCACCAATGCAGGGGACAGGTGATGATAATGATCGTAATACCACTCTACGGAGCGTTTTACAGTGGTTAATTTAGTTTGTTGACCCTGCCAAGGTACAAAGCCCTGATCAGGTTGGAAGATGGTGATTTCATTGGTATCAGGGTCTTTAGCGGAGACAAGTATCCAGCCCTTGCCGATTAATTCTTGTAAAGGCGGTTGGCGTTGATAAATTTTTGTTAGTACCTCTATCTTTGCCTCAACGAGAATCTGTAAACGCATTGCTTCATGAATATCAACCATTTGCCATGGTAATCCTGTACGCAAATCACTTGATGTACCCTCCATAACGCCAAAACGTCCCGCAATATTGTGTACCGTCTTTGTGCCACAGCCGTAATGTTCGTTATTCACCGTGGAAAAATAATACTCAAGATTAATCCCTGCACCCACAGGACCAGCGCTGAGTAAGATCTTTTCTAGTAAATCACCTTCAGGGTCAGTTGTGCAGTCGTAAGAGATTAAAAATACTCGTCGATCAAGAAATAGGCCTTGGCTGACGGAGCGACGGCCAATAACTGCCGCTGCATTGGTCGTGTGTCCCAGTTCAGGACGAGATTGTCCAATGGTAAATGTACGGGCTTCAACGTGTTGCTGTGCGGCTTCTAAAGAAGGATTTTTTGGTGCAGAGGCAAATTTTCGACAACGTTCTGCTGCTGAATACAAACTCGCTTGATAGACGGTTTTTTGTAACGTATTAAATTCAGTGTGTAATGCCTCAGGGATTTGATCACTATCAAACCATGTCATGCTTTCATCTGCCGTATTATGTAATGCACCTAAAAACCATGTTTCTTTTGGAATAATAATACCGTTGGCAGCTAGTCTTTCACGAATGACAGGGCGATTTGCCATGGCAGCAAAGACACGAGCATTTGCTCCACTGTGACGACCACTACAGGCACCACAATCATAGGCAGCTTTGTGTGGGTTATTGGTGTTACTCGAACCATGTCCAACCAAGACGACAAGAGCAGCATAGCCACGAATCAAGCCTGTTGCGCGTAAAAAGGCTTCAACCCGTTCGGCTTGTTCTTCATCATTAAAGCCGTGTTGGTTATGTTCAGGGCTGGGGGCTTCCAGTGTTTCGGTTGCGGTAAACTCAGTGATGGTATTAATCGTTAGATCATTTTTCACCCGCAAGGTATTGACTTTTTTGGCAAAGCTTAAAGGGGTAAACACTTTGGCTAATAATACGACTAAGGTGAGCGGAGCCGTTAGTGTCATTAGCGCTAAGCTACTCACCGAGCCACGCCGCGTTTCTTGATGCAATAGGTTATGTAACCATAAACGCATAGCACGACGCTTTTGGTGCTGTTTTTGCCGATTGTGTTGGTCATCCTGTGGCACTTCGGTTACCTGATGCACAGGGGTTGCAACCACAGGACAAAGCGCAGTTACTTCCTTATCATCCAAGCCTTTCCAATTCATAATGACATTGAAAAAAGCCGCTGCGCCTAAGGTTTCAATCTGTGGATTAAGCTCTTCTAAGTGCCGACGAATACCTTCTTCACGATCATCCATACAGAAGACTAATTGTGCGTCTGGTAAGGTTTGCTCATCGCGTGTTTTCCATGAGCCACGGTTTTCATTTTGCAAAATAGCGTTAAAAAACGTATCACGGTAATGTATTTCGTAGGCTTGCAACCATAAGAAGCCGAATTTTTCCTCGTCTTCAAGAGTATCTAAGCATTTGAAAACAATGCGAAGTGTTGCATCATCAAATTTCTGTACTTCATGACTGTATAAACCAAGATGCTGACAGAGTAAAAATAAACGCCATGCACTACGGTATACCGAATAGCCCACGCCATGATCGCCTTCAGGACTTTGTTGCCATGTCAAAATCATTTGTGCGAGTTGTCGCCATTCGCGACGGTGTTCATTGAGACCCGTACTACGTGGGATTAATTGCTGAATACGGGTAATGAGGTATTCGGGTAAAACTTCATTAAAAACTTGATAACGTACTAATAACTCAGAATGATGATGGTGAAAATAAGCGCGTAGCTCAAAGACACTGGCATTGGTCAGCCATGTATTACGACAAATACGTTGGACAAATAAATGTTCAAGAATGAGACGTACGGCAAGGTAGTCAAGCATATCGACAGGTGTATCCAGCCCTTTATAGTTTGGATGCTGGTGTCGCCACAAGAACATGCCTGACCAACCTGGTAACTCTAAAGCGAGTCGTTCAAGGTATTGCGTCCATTTTTCGCGGGGAATATCACTACGGGTGAGTTCGGCAATAATGGTTTCTGCGGCATCATCAGGGAGTGAATCAATATGTTCATTCCAATCAGGCAAGTCGTCGAATAAGCCGAGTAAATCGGTTTTAGCACTTGACTTCCATGCACCATAAAAACCTAATTCACGCTGTTGGGGTTGCCATGCAGCAATGCCTTGATCAAGCCAACTGGAGACATAGCGAATAATTAAAGGCGATACATGATCAGCAGCATTTTCTCCTGTCAACTTATTAATAAAGCCGCCTAAAGTTAGCTGATCACCAATCTTCCCTAGCAAAGCATCAAGATGTTTGCGTGCTTGTTGGTAGACTAAATGATGTGATTGATCAGAGACGGGGTGTTGTCCTGTTGCCGTTTTGCCATCTTTATTGAATAGGCGAATGAACATTGATTCCGCGTGTTCGGGGGATAAGTCCTGTATCGCTTCAGAATGCATTGAATCATGCTTTAAACCTAAACTATCAAGACAACTTTCCCATAAGCGTTCAATGACATTATTTTCTTTGAGTTGCCCACGTTTTTTAGCCGCATTGCGTAATTGTTGCTGGGTTGCTTTGCTGACCCTTTCTTGGAAACGTGACAGAGCATGATTTTCTTCTACTTGCCATGCAAGTTGACTGCTGGTAATACTTTTTATGGGGTGTAATAGCGCTACTTTATAAATATCACGTTGATATAATGTGCCTTGTTCTGCTTCAATAAATACCTTATCTGCTTGTAGTCTTTTATCAGTATTGAGTACGGTATCAAGGTTGGCATCATTGATACGTCCTTGTTGGTAATATTGTCTAAAAATAGCCGCAGACTGGTAGCCATAAGCCCCTGTTATTTTTTTTGATTGTTTTACCGCCTGCTCAAAATCAAGGTGTTGTAAACCATGTAAGGTATTGTGATGGACAAAATCATTCAGTGGTGCTTGTGCAGGGAGAATATGCCCCATATGGTCAAGCATCTGTTGAAACTCAGCACGAATAGCGTCTGTTGATGATGCTGATGTTGTTGTCTTTGTTGTGGTTGTTGACGCTAAATCAGGTTCAGTAGACATGATGCTTTCCTTAGAGAGTGATGAGGTTAACACGCTGCTGAGAGTGCGCATATAGACTGATGTGTTCACTAAATTCCTTCACATTGGCTGCCATGAGTTCAATGAGGGGAACTGGGTAAAAGCCAAAATAAAGAATGGCGGCTAATAACACTGATGCTGCAAGCATTTCTAAGGGGCTTAGATCTTCAACGTGCTGCATGGAAGCTTTCATTGGTCCTGTAAACAAGTGTTTTGCTGTACGAAGACTATAGACAGCGGTGACCAATATACCGATGCCGAGGAGTAACATCCACCATTGCCATGTTGGGAAACTACCCACAAGAATATGGAGTTCTGCAACAAAGCCAATTGTGCCAGGGAAGCCGACACTGGCAACTAATATCATAGTAATAAAAAAGGCAAACTTAGGCGTAAGATGAATTAGCGAGCCATAATCATTAATATTACGTGTATGGGTGCGTTCATACAACAAGCCTATGAGCATAAATAATGCACCTGCAGATAAGCCATGTGCCACCATTTGCAAGCTTGCACCAAGGATACTCATTTCCGTTAATGAAGAGATCCCCAGTAAGACAACACCCATATGACTTACCGAAGAATAAGCGATCATACGTTTTAAATCACTTTGCTGCCATGCAAGTAATGCACCATAAACAATGCTAATCACAGCCAATACAAATAGTAAAGTTTGCAATGCAATGGCTGCTTTAGGTAACATTTCTACCGCGCGAACAATGCCATACGCCCCCATTTTTAACAAAATACCTGATAATAAAATACTAACGGGGCTGGGGGCTTCTACATGTGCTAATGATAGCCAACCATGTAGCGGGAAAATGGGCATCTTAACCCCAAAGCCAATTAATAAACCAAGGAAAATGAGTATTTGCTGACTTTCATCTAACTCCTTCATGCCTTCTTTAATGACGATAAAATCAAAGGAATGCATGCCCACAAGATCAAAAGCGACCAGTAGGCTAATCAACATAAAGATAGAACCACCCATGGTATAAAGCACAAAATTGAGCGAAGCTTTTTGGCGTTTTTTCCCTCCCCAGCCATCAATAAGGAAAAACAAAGGAATTAAGGTAGCCTCCCAGAAAACGTAAAACAATGACCAATCCTGCGTAATAAAAACACCGATCATTGCTGTTTCTAGGACAAGAAGTAGTTGGTAATAAAGTTTGGCATGAATACGATTTGAAACAATAATCGCAATCCATGAGAGTAGGGTGGCCAATAACACCATCGGTAATGAAAAACCATCTAATGCAAAATGAAAGGCATTATCTAAGTTTTCACTCCACGGGTAGTTTTCTTGAAATTGTCGCAATGCATTAAATTCAAAGACTGCATAAAAATTACTGGCATAAAGAAGCGTAATCGTTGAACAAGCAATTGCTATTTTACGCACCCAATGAGCCAAATCTTTGGGGGTTAAGGCAATTAGCACGATGCCAATAAGTGGTGATAGTAATAAAAAGGTAAGAGACAAGCTGTCGGTAGACAAATACATAAAATGACTCAGAATAATACATCAACAAGGGCAATGGTTACAGGTTTTGACGGGGAGGTGTGTGGTTACTCAGTAAAACTAATCTAATACGATTCGGCAAATAGCCCTGTAGTTCGGGGGGGGATTTAATAGTATTTGTAACAAAAACGCAAGCGGTGTTTAATTTTAGGGGCGTTCTTCTTGTATAGCAACCTTGCTTAATAAATAACCACAAATTGCGGTATGACAACGATCAATGTTAATGTCTTTCAAATTATTTAAACTGCTGAATAAAATGAACACTATTATATCAATTAAAAATATAACTAAAACCTATGCATCAGGGCATGAGGCGTTAAAAGAAATTAATTTAGAGATTAAAGAAGGGGAAATTCTGGCATTGCTAGGGCCCAATGGGGCGGGTAAAACGACCTTGATTTCTATTATTTGTGGATTAGTTTCACCGACGGGAGGCACGGTTAAAGTTAATGGGTTTGATATTATTACCGATTACCGTAAAACCCGTGCGTTGATTGGCTTAGTGCCTCAAGAACTGACCCTTCCTGCGTTTGAAACCGTTATTAATACGTTGAATTTTAGTCGGGGTCTATTTGGTAAAAAACCTGATAAAGCGTTTGTGGAAAAAATGTTAACTGACTTAACGCTATTGGATAAAAAAGATACTGAGATTAGAATGCTTTCGGGCGGGATGAAACGTAGAGTGTTGATTGCTAAGGCACTTATTCATGAGCCACGCATCTTATTTCTTGATGAACCGACTGCTGGGGTGGATGTTGAGTTGCGTAAGGATATGTGGAATATTGTACGTCGCTTACGTGAATCGGGTGTGACTATTATTTTGACGACGCATTATATTGAAGAGGCTGAGGAAATTGCAGATCGTGTGGGGGTGATTAGTGATGGAGTGTTATTGTTAGTTGATGAAAAACAGGCATTAATGCAAAAACTGGGGAAAAAATGCTTGATTATTGAGTTGCGAGAAAAAATTTCAGCCATACCTGCATCATTGTTATCCTATCATTTAGTGTTGTCTGAAAATGGTTCTAAAGTCACTTATACCTATGATACCCAACGTGAACGAACAGGTATCACGCTATTAATAAAAGCGATGAATAAAGCAGGGTTGGAGATAAAAGATCTACAAACCGCGCAGAGTTCTTTGGAGGATATTTTCGTTAATTTAGTGAGTGAGAAAAAATGAATTTTCAAGCAGTCAAAGTTATTTATAAATATGAAATGTTGCGTGCTTGGAAGACGCTTTTTCAAAGCATCGCCTCTCCTGTGATCTCAACTTCACTGTATTTTGTTGTGTTTGGCTCAGCGATTGGCTCACGGATTGAAACGGTTGACGGCATTCCCTATGGCTTGTTTATTGTTCCTGGGCTGACCATGTTGTCATTACTCACGCAAAGTCTTAATAATGCCGCTTTTGGCATCTTCTTCCCTCGATTTACAGGAGCTATTTATGAGGTCATGTCCGCACCTATTTCTCATTTTGAGATTTTATTAGGCTATGTAGGTTCAGCAGCAAGTAAATCGTTTATCCTTGGGCTTATTATTCTTACCACCGCCAACTTATTTGTTGATCTGCATATTCAACACCCTTTTTGGATGTTAGCCTTCCTAATACTGACATGTGTTTCCTTTAGTTTATTTGGCTTTATTATTGGTTTATGGGCTTCTAATTTTGATAAATTACAATTGATTCCTTTATTAGTCATTACTCCTCTCGTTTTTCTTGGTGGAAGTTTTTACTCCATTAATATGCTGCCGCCTTTTTGGCAAACGGTGACATTATTTAACCCTGTGGTTTATCTTATTAGCGGTTTCCGCTGGAGCTTTTTTGGTGTTTCTGATGTCAGTGTCGGCTTAAGTTTAGCAATGATTTTGCTCTTTTTGTCGCTCTGTATTGCAATGGTTTCATGGATGTTTAAGACGGGGTATCGTTTGAAGGATTAGGTTTTGTATAAAATAGCTATTTCATAGCGCTATTTACAAGGAAGAAATATGGCAACTTCAATGGAAACGGCTTTTAAAAATTATTTAGTCGTCACCGCAGGCTACTGGGCATTTACGCTAACAGATGGTGCGATCCGTATGTTAGTGGTGTTGTACTTTCATTTATTGGGCTATTCGCCTTTTGAAGTAGCCATGCTTTTTCTGTTTTATGAATTTTTTGGCATTGTCACTAATCTGGTGGGAGGCTGGTTGGCGGCGCGTATTGGGCTGAATGTCACTATGCATATGGGGATGGTGATGCAAATATTTGCCTTGCTCATGTTGACCGTGCCTGACGCGTGGCTTTCAGTTGCTTATGTGATGGCAGCGCAAGCCTTGTCAGGGATTGCCAAAGATTTAAATAAGATGTCCGCTAAAGCCAGCGTGAAAACCTTGATACGTCCCAGCACAGATGGCATAAATACTAACAATAAAGCCGAATCCAAGCTGTTTAAGTGGGTTGCTATTCTGACGGGATCAAAGAATGCGTTAAAAGGGTTTGGCTTTTTCCTTGGTGCGTTTTTGTTAGAGATCGTGGGATTTCATTATGCATTGGTAATATTGGCAAGTAGCTTGTTTGCAGTTTTTTTGCTGACATGGATTTTGTTACCCAAAGCAATGGGCAAAGCGAAAGCAAAGCCTAAATTTACACAGGTTTTTTCACGTATTCCTGCGATTAATGGCTTATCCGCAGCACGCTTTTTCCTTTTTGGCTCGCGTGATGTTTGGTTTGTGGTTGCTTTGCCTGTGTTTTTATATGAAGTTTTACATTGGGAATTTAAGCAAGTAGGGGGCTTTATTGCCTTATGGATTATTGGCTATGGCATCGTGCAAGCCAGTGCGCCTGCACTTATTCGTGGGCATCAACCACAAGGTAAAACAGCGTTATTCTTAGCTTTATTGCTTGCCTTTATTCCCGCAGGTATCGCATTTGCTCTACAGCAACAATGGGATATGACGCTGACAATTATCGTGGGCTTAGGCATTTTTGGTGTTGTGTTTGCGATTAATTCAGCGGTACATTCCTATTTGATTCTCGCTTATTCTGATCATGATAAAGTGTCAATGAATGTTGGTTTCTATTATATGGCGAATGCAGGCGGACGACTGACAGGCACAGTGCTTTCGGGCGTTATCTATCAGTATTATGGCTTGGTGGGATGTTTGTGGATTTCAGCAGGATTTGTCTTGATGGCAGCCTTGTTATCGGTGCGGTTGCCAGCCGTTGAAACATCATGATTCATGCTGTTTTATTGGCATCCTTCATTTGTCAGTTAACCATTCAGCCTGCTAGGATTCGCCCTTCAATCTCACTAAACTCGCTACGCTCAAACAACGTTCGGTTTCAGTGCGATTCCTAGCAGGCTTCAAACTGTAAACTACTTTTTGGCATTTATGAA
>DRMA01000027.1 GCA_011375245.1 Thiothrix sp.
ACGTTATTATTCGTTTGCTGAAAAACTTGCGATTGAAAAGCAAACGGCTTATGACATTATATCGGCAAATAAATTAGATTATTTTCTTTTATCAATAAAGAACTTGCCACACATTTTATTAGGGCCAGGATTTGATCTATTTGGTAGGCATTTTGGTGGTGATTCACTTGGACGCTATCAACCTATTCAAGGGAAAATAGCAAGAACCGTTGCAGATAAAGTAGGCTTACTAACAGGATACCAGTTGTGGTATGTTGGCATGATGAGCTATGTCATCGGTTTTATGTTACTGATGTATTTGTTTGCTTTGTATGGTTTATTGACGATTAAAGGCAGTAAACAAAAAATGTGGGTGGTTCATGGACTTATCGTTGGATTTGTCCTGTTCTTTATTGGTGTATCAACAGGGAATTCATTTGCTTATTCAAGGCTAAGAATGCCAATGATGCCTGTCTTTGTGTTGTATGCTAGCTACGCATTCCATTTATTATTGCTACGGTATAATGTGCTTGAAAGAGTGGGGATTTATTTAACATCAGAAGCACTTTCTGAGTCATTTACTCATGAAGTTGCAGTGGTTAGAAAAGATAACGCTAAGCTCTAATAAAACTAATCATCAAGAAACCGCTGTAAGTCTGATAAATACGCTTGAGCGGTTTCTTCCTCTTCTTGAGGATCAACCACTCTTTTATCGTCCCATTCAATATGCTCTTCTGGTAACTCATCTAAAAAACGACTCGGATCACAGGATATTGACTCACCATAACGACTGCGTGTCTTAGCATAGCTGATAAACAAACGTTGCTTGGCGCGGGTGATGCCTACATAGGCAAGTCGTCTT
Source organism: Thiothrix sp. (assembly GCA_011375245.1). Taxonomy (GTDB): domain Bacteria; phylum Pseudomonadota; class Gammaproteobacteria; order Thiotrichales; family Thiotrichaceae; genus HyVt-477. The sequence continues at coordinate 842 of DRMA01000027.1, forward strand.
TCTTCTTCAATACCACTTTCATCATCTATACTATTTTGATGTGGCAAAATATCTTCTTCGACACCAATCATAAATACACAAGGGAATTCGAGACCTTTTGCTGAATGCAAGGTCATTAAGGTGACTGCTTCGAGTTCTTCTTCCTCCGCATTGCGTTCCATACGATCAACAAGTGTCATATGCGACACAATATCAACCATTTCTTGCTTACCATTGCCTTCATCATGCAGGTTTCTTACCCAATCGACTAACTCCATAATATTGCTAATACTACGTTTTGCTGCATTGGGTGTTTTTGCGTTATTTCTTAGCCAGTCTTCATAGTTAGTATCATTAATAATTTTAAGAACAATTTGTTGTGGTGAGGTATGGAGCGTGTCGCGTGTGAGTTCTTCTATCCAATCATGAAAATAAGCAAAACGTTGTTTAGCTTGTGTAGAGGCAATTGAATTAAAGCCCACCTCCGTTGAAGCATGAAACATGCAAATGCCTCGTTGGTTTGCATAATCACCAAGTTTTTCCAGTGTAGCTACCCCGATACCACGTTTTGGTGTATTAATAACCCGCAAAAAAGCCGCATCATCATTGGGATTAACAATAAGACGCATATATGCCAACATGTCTTTGATTTCTGCATGTTCAAAAAACGATGTGCCTCCTGTTATTTTATAGTCAATATGATTTTGTCGAAGGTAACGTTCCAACAAGCGACTTTGATGGTTACTACGATAAAGAATGGCGAAATTATTCCATTTTTTACTTTCCCGAAAATGGATGCTCATCATTTCAGAAACGACTTTTTCACATTCATGTTCAACCGTGCGGCAAGGTATAATACGGATTTTTTCGCCTTCCCCAAGACTACTCCACAGTGCTTTTTCAATTAGGTGAGGGTTGTTGGCAATTAAATGATTAGCTGCTTTTAAAATACGTTCTGTAGAACGATAATTTTGTTCCAGTTTAACCACACGTAAGCGTGGAAAATCAATTTTGAGTTGATTGATATTTTCAGGTTTTGCCCCACGCCATGCATAAATAGACTGATCATCATCACCAACAACGGTTAATTCACCGCGTACACCAGTAAGCTGTTTGACCAGTTCATACTGACACGCATTGGTGTCTTGATACTCATCTACTAATAAGTAACGGGTACGATTATCCCATTTTTCTTTGATATCGGGATATTGTCTAAACAATAAAACAGGCAGCATGATAAGATCATCAAAATCAACCGCATTATAGGCTTTTAGTTGACGCTGGTATTTTTTATACAGCTTGGCTATTTTTAAATCGTCCGTTGTTTCGGCTAATTCCATCGCTTGTTCAGGCAAAATAAGATCATTTTTCCACTTAGAAATAAGCCATTTAGCTTGTTTGTTATATTCCTCTTCTTCTTCATCGTTTTCAGTTGTACCACGATGGGCTAATTCCTTGAGAATATGATTACTATCTTGCGCATCAAAAATAGTAAAGCCTGATTTAAACCCAAGTGCTTTGCTTTCTTGACGAATAATATTCAGCCCCAGACGGTGAAAAGTCGCTACCGTTAGTCCTTCTGTTTCATCATTGCGTAGCGTTTCGGCAACGCGTGACTTCATTTCTTTAGCTGCCTTATTGGTAAACGTAATAGCAGTAATATGGTAAGGACGATAGCCCGCATCGCGAATGAGCCATGCGATTTTATGGGTAATAACACGCGTTTTACCACTGCCTGCGCCTGCTAAGACTAATAATGGAGAGCCTAAATGTTCGACGGCTGCTTGTTGTTCAGGGTTCAGTTGTTGCATGGAATAGGCTAAGCCAAGAGGGATAATTGTGGCTGGATATAATGCCTGTATTTCCTATGAAATGGTAGTGTTTCAATAAGGCTTTAGATGCATAAAATATCCTGCTAGACTCTCGGGCTTATTTTGTATACCCCTAAGAGAAATTCTTTTATGTCTGTTTATACCACTGTCACAGAAGCTGAGTTAACGCAATTTATACAGCGCTATAACGTAGGAAACGTAGTTTCTTACGCAGGTATCTTGGCAGGCATGGAAAATACAAACTATGCTGTAAATACAACAAAAGGAGCATTCATTCTAACGCTTTATGAGCATTATAATGCAGAGGAATTGCCTTTTTTTTTAGGTTTGATGCAGCATTTATCTCATCATTATGTTAAAACAATTATGCCTGTGAAGGATAAAGCAGGGCAAGTTTTGCAGTCTTTAGTAGGCAAACCAGCAGCGCTGATTGAACGCTTATCAGGCAAGGCGTTAGCAGCGAAAGAGTCAAGCGTTGAGCACTGTCAAATTATTGGCAAAGCCTTAGCTGATTTTCATCTTGCAGGTCTATCCTATGATGAAAAGCGCCCTAATGATCGTGCCAAAGGCCTTAGTGCTCGATTAATTAGCAGGTTATTGCCTAAGTTGTCAGTAGAAGATGGTGCCTTGTTAAAACAAGAGATAGATTATCAACGCTCTGTTGATTGGAGTGTATTACCTGCTGGTATTATTCATGCAGATTTATTTTGTGATAATTCTATTTTTGATGACGTTGATAACAAACTTGTGCTTAGCGGTATTATTGATCTCTATTTAGCCTGCAATGATGCTTTTATTTACGATTTAGCAATTGTTGCGAATGACTGGTGTTGTCATGTAGATGGCTCATTAGATGAAGCACGCTGGTTGCCACTTTTACGAGCATACCATCGCGTTCGTCCAATTATTGATATTGAAAAGGAAGTATGGGTTGCTATGTTACGGATGGCTGCTTTACGTTTTTGGGTAGGGCGGTTAGATATTGTTTTTTACCCACCAATAGGCGATATGGTCATGCAAAAAGATCCTAATGAACTAAAACATAAACTACAAACTTGTTTGCGTGATGAGCAGAAGATTAATCAATTGCTAACAAGTTTATAGTTGCTGGCTTCTCGTTTTTGCACGCAATTATTTGACTCTTTAACAGAAGCAACTTGTCGGGAAAGAGTGAAAGAGTGTGCTAAGGCAGCATCTCTCGCATAGCTGCTTCATCCTCATCACTAAAGATTTCTTGTTGCATGTTTTTCACTTCTCCATGAATAATCTCAGCAAGATCATTAGCAACTTTAATAAAAAATGTTAGTAATTTTCCATCATCAACATCATCAAAAGAGGTAGGGGCTTCCATAATCAAGGATAGTCCTGGGGTTGTGGTATTTTTTAACTCATCGGGGATCAATGTCCACGGTGCAACGCCATTGGCAACTCTAAATAAGCTTTCGCCATTGAGAAGATAGTGGAAAATATCCATCTCACCAAAATGTAGTTCCAGTTTGCCCATTGCTTGCAGAATAAGATTGCCATCAAGTTCTTCTTTAGGTGCTTTAGCAGAGATAAATAAAATAAGTTGCACTGTTTTAACTTCGGCGACTTTTGCTTGTGCTTCTGTTGGTATAGCCGTTGTTGGTGTTGAACCATCGCTGGCTGGAATATCTGCCATTACTGATGACAAACGTTTACCTCGTGCATCTGTATAAGTTGATATTGTCATTTTTTTATTGCCAGAAGGTCTTTGGCTATAGCGTTTACTCATAAAGTAAAGCCCAATGAGTGCAAGGATACCAATGATAGTGATAAATAAGCTG
>DRMA01000028.1 GCA_011375245.1 Thiothrix sp.
ATGCCTTTTAATTGTAAGCGTAAGTGTTCAACGACTTGAGTGGCTAACGCTCTTGGGTTGGTTTTAAGAGTTTTAGCAATTCCCATCACGCCATTTGCTTGATAATCACCAAACTCGGGATGATTGGATGGTTTTAATATGGCTGGAGCATTTTTTGGAGCGCCTGCGAGGTGTAATGCATGACTGATATGCTCTTCAAGGATTTTGCTGATATTCATGATAGTAGGTTATAGGTTATGGAGCGGGTGCTAATGTTGTTAATCGTGTAAAGTGACTGGATTTTACCGTGTTTTACGATAGCGGCAAGGTGATTATAGGAAGTATTACGACAATTGCTTGCCGAAGATCTAATAATCAGCCATAATTCGCGCTCATTATTAGGGTGATCTGCATTGGTTCTCTCGCGACGAGAAGCTGTGAATCCCGCCAGGCCCGGAAGGGAGCAACGGTAACAGTGGATTCGGGCGCTGGGATGTGGCTAGTGTGGATTGCCTCCAACATTTAAATTTTCTTTCTAATCTAAAGTGCTGTTTTTTTGAAATGGCTATCTGCAATAATAGCTTTATAATGGTGGTTTCCTTTGGCAGTTAATTTATTCCGATGAGTTATCAGGTTCTTGCAAGAAAGTGGCGACCACAAAATTTCAAGCAAATGGTGGGTCAGCAACACGTCTTACGTGCCTTAATCAACGCGCTCGAAGAACAGCGCCTTCATCATGCCTATCTATTCACAGGAACACGTGGTGTTGGTAAAACAACAATAGCGCGTATTTTGGTTAAGTGCCTTAATTGTGAAACAGGTATAACGGCTACGCCGTGTGGTAAATGTACTAGTTGTCAGGAAATTGCTGAAGGGCGTTTTGTTGATTTACTTGAAGTTGATGCTGCCTCACGAACGAAAGTTGAGGATACGCGAGAGTTGTTGGACAATGTGCATTATGCGCCTACACGTGGGCGATTTAAGGTTTACCTTATTGATGAGGTACACATGCTTTCAGGGCATAGTTTTAATGCCTTACTAAAAACCTTAGAAGAACCGCCTGAGCATGTGAAATTTCTGTTTGCAACAACTGATCCACAAAAACTCCCTGCTACTATCCTATCGCGTTGTTTACAGTTTAATCTGAAACGTATGCCACTTGATCTTATTCAAGGGCATTTACAGTATCTTTTGCAAGAAGAATCCATTACGTTTGAAGCGGCTGCATTGAAGCCATTAGCACGTGCTGCTGATGGCAGTATGCGTGATGCATTGAGTTTAATGGATCAAGCAATTGCTTTTGGAGCTGGCACGTTAAAAGCGGATGATGTATCCGCTATGCTGGGAACCATTTCTCAAGATTGGTTGTTTACGTTGCTCAATGCTATTGCTGATGGTGAGGGTAAGTGTTTATTAGATACTGTTGAAGAGATGGCTGGGCAAGTGGCTGATTTTGAAGCAGCAGCAGATAGCCTGATTTCACTGTTGCATCAAGTGGCATTATTGCAGGTAGTGCCTGATCATCTATTTGATGAAGAAAAAATTCAGCAACTTGCATCACGTTTAGCGATGGAAGATGTGCAATTGTATTATCAAATCGCCTTAAAAGGGCGCAAAGATCTTCCATTGTCACCTGATCCACGTAGTGGCTTTGAAATGTTATTGTTACGCATGATGGTGTTTAGACCAATGGAAGCTGCGTCTATTGATAGTCATCATAAAACTGAAAGTTCTTCTACTGTAAAAAAACAACACCAGCAGTATGATAAAATAGTTGATGAAGTAGCAGACAAAACGATGCATAAAATAAAAAATGCATTAGAAGAAAAGCAAGAGTATGACGCTAAGACTGGTGTTGAAGAAAATGACACCACATCAGTTACCAGTGTAGACGATTTTGAAAATGCTTTTCCTCCTTTTGAACTTGATACTCAACCTTTAGAGGCAAAGTTAGAGGTAAAGTCGAAAGAAGAACATTATGTGCTACAGGAGCAATCCTCTTTAACTATGGCGAAAACTCTCAATACTGATGAAAGTAGAGCGTCTGTTAACGAGTCTGAAAATACGTTGAAGGCTAACAATGACTGGGACTGGCATCAAATTGTGCCTCAGTTATTGTTAGAGGGAATGACGGGACAATTTGCTAAGCATTGTTTGTTAGATAAAATTGAAGGGAACACGGTATTTTTACTGCTTGATAAAGAGGTTGAGCAACTTTATAACGAACGTGTTGAACAAGAATTAAAAGCAAGTCTTGAGGTGTTCTTCCGTAAAACAATTACTATTTCGTTGAAAATAGCAAAAATGAAGGGTGAGACCCCTGCGCACAAAGCAGAGCGTCAACTGGAAACAGATCAAATGAATATTGAGCAAATGATCGCTGATGATCCATTTGTTCAGTCATTGCAAACAAAACTCGGTGCGCAAGTTTTGCCAGGATCAATTAAACATAGAAAAGGGTAAGATGTCATGATGAAAGGTGGATTGGGTGGAATAATGAAACAAGCCCAAAAAATGCAGGAAGAGATGAAAGTTGCGCAGGCAGAAATAGCTGCAATGGAAATTCGGGGCGAGTCAGGTGGAGGGCTTGTTTCTGTCATCATTAATGGCGCACATGAGTGTCGTCGCGTAGCTATTGATGATAGTTTGTTAACTGATGATAAGGAAATGCTTGAAGATCTTGTTGCAGCTGCTTTTACGGATGCTTCACAGCGTTTGGCTGTAGAATCGGAAGCGCGTATGGCTGATGTAACGTCAGGTATGAGTCTACCTGGCGGTATGAAAATGCCCTTTTAGGCTTTTAGGGAGTATCTTGATGGATGATACTTCTTTGTTGCAACAGTTGGTGAGTGCTTTTAAGTGCTTGCCAGGGGTTGGAGCGAAAACAGCACAACGTATGGCGTTTCATCTTTTAGAGAACGACCGACAAGCAGGTAAGCAGTTAGCATATTCCTTAAGTGAGGCGATTGATAAGGTAGGGCATTGTACGCAATGTCGTACGTTTACTGAAAATGATATTTGCCGTATTTGTGCTGACCCTTCACGCTTGGAAACGTTACTTTGTATTGTTGAAAGCCCTACAGATGTGCTGGCTATAGAACAGGCTGCTGATTATAAAGGGTTGTATTTTGTGTTATTGGGTAAGTTGTCACCCCTTGATGGTGTTGGACCAGAAGATTTAGGCTTGGAACAGTTAGAAGCAATGTTTAGGAAGAGAAAACTTGAAGAAATCATTTTGGCAACTAATCCCTCGGTTGAAGGTGAGGTAACTGCACATTACATTAGTCAACTTGCCACACGCCATGCAATTAAGACAACGCGTATTGCCTATGGTGTTCCTATAGGCGGCGAGTTGGATTATGTCGATAGTGGTACACTTTCACATGCCTTTGAAGGTCGTCGTCATTATTGATTATCATGGAGAATATAAGTGTCTGATTGTTTATTCTGTAAAATTATTGAGGGTTCAATTGATGCAAAATGTGTTTATGAGGATGAGCATGTTTTGGCATTTAACGATATCAACCCACAAGCACCCTTGCATATATTGATTATTCCAAAAAAGCATATTGCCACGATTAATGATATTTTTCCTGAAGATGTTGAGACCATTGGTTCAATGTCTCTTGCTGCAGCGAAAATTGCGGAGCAAGAAGGTGTTGCAGATAAGGGTTATCGTACGGTGGTTAATTGTGGTGAAGGAGCTGGACAAACTGTCTTTCATTTGCATATGCATATTTTAGCAGGACGTTCATTAGCATGGCCACCAGGATAGAATGAAGTAGAAAACAAGCATTTCCACCTATGAATGCTTTAATAACGCCTAATAATTTAGTGGTAGCGTGTTTTTATTGAGGGCAAATAGGGTTAAAAAATAGTAGTTTGTATAGAACATTGTCATTTCTTTTTCTTGAAATATAGTCATATTGAGATTACACTGTGAGACGGTTTATAAGTGTTTCTAATTAGCGTGTCGTATTTCTAATCATTGTTTTTTATTAAGGCTCAGTTGACTAGGCTTAGTCCTTTGGGACTCCGTTATTGATGGCATAGGATGTAGGCTCGAGTCCCGTCCATTACCGCCGAACTCTAAACAATCCTTCTGAGTGGGGATAGTGAGCTGGCACGACAAGCATGGATAACATTGTCGATGGGTACTCACCTGTTCTTTGGAATGGTGTTGTTGCAATAAAAATCGTTCTACAAGCACGGAAAGACTTTTGTGCAAGTTGCGTTAAAATAACTGATGATATCAAATTAATTATGATTGGCGACATGTATTTATATAACATCTTTGCTTATTCATCTAGAATCAACATTCAATCATCCCTGGGGATTTTACTTATGATTAAAAGGATAAAACTATGATTAAAGGAATAAAGTATAGCGCTGCTTCTGCTGCAATATTATTAGCTATGTCTGGTGTTGCACATGCTGAGGTTGCTAAGATTATTGGGCTTAGTGGTTCTGCTATTGTGGAGCGTGGTGGTTACCGTTATGTAGCTCAGGAAGGCATGTTACTTAATGAAGGTGACATTGTTCGTTCATTAGAAGGCAGTAAGGTTAACTTGAAGTATGATAGTTGTCAGGCCTCAGTCGCTGCAACGATGCAAGTCAATATTTCTACAAAAAACAAGTGTGCTACGAAAACAGTAGCTGCGAGTAAAAAAGATTTGAAACCATTGCCAAAATCGGCACATAAAATTCAACGCATTGATGAAAACCTTGCTCGTGCTGATTGTAAAGCATGTGCGGTTAAGCTTGATCTTGTTGGCAATGCAACATCACTTGGAAAAGTTGCATTGGCAAGTAATACAGGAACGGCAGGTGCTGTCGCTGCTATAGGGTCAGGAGCGAGTAATTTAGGCACATTAGGTAAGGTTGCTGCAGGTGTGTTGCCATTATTGTTGTTAGCAGGTGGTAGTGGCGGTGGCAGTAGTTCAGTTGCTGCAACAGGTACTGGTGGCGGAACAAGCGGCGGAACAAGCGGCGGAACAAGCGGCGGAACAAGCGGCGGAACAAGCGGCGGAACAAGCGGCGGAACAAGCGGTGG
>DRMA01000029.1 GCA_011375245.1 Thiothrix sp.
CATCAATGTAAGTTAGGTTGGTTTGTGCTTTTTTAGCATTGAATAACAAGAAGTGCTAGTAATATGCATTTTTTATTCGCAGAATAGCTTGCTTTACATGCCGTTTTATATAAATTACCATGCTTGGCGTTTCATATTTGGTGCGTTAAAAACAGTTCCTCTTGTTTATGGTAACCCTCCATATCAACAAAATTTATCACTCTATTAAAAATAGCATTAGTTAATAATGCATTTATCATATTCACGGCAGACATCCATGACACTATCAGTAGAAGAAATACACGGACAATTTGATATTGAAGCATTACACAAACAAGACCGTAATGTGAGTATCTTGTTAGGCGAGGTTATTCAAGAACAAGAAGGGAAGGCTGTTTTTGATATTGTTGAGCAGCTACGTCAAGGCTATATTGATATTCGTAATGTTGATGATCCTGAACGTAGAAAGGAATTGATTGGGCTAATTGCAACGCTTGATATGGATGTGCTTGAATTGGTGATTCGAGCCTTCAATATTTTTTATGTGGTGTCTAATATTGTTGAGGAAGATTTTTTACATCGACAGCGTCGTAATCGCTATCGAAAAGAAGCAGGGAAATGTCTTTGGGAAGGTTCTTTTTTAAAATCAGTACAGGTACTTAAAGATAAGGGGTACACAGCAAGTGAAGTACAGCTATTGGTCAATCAGCTACAGTATTCACCTGTGTTTACTGCCCATCCTACAGAAGCAAGACGGCGTACAATAATGGATATTCAGCGCCGTATTTTTCTCTTAGCGGATGAGCTTTACAACCCACAACTAATTGGCGAAGAAGAAAATGCCTTATGGCGACGTATTAAAGCACAAATACAGATTTTGTGGCGTACGGATGAAGTACGATTTAAGAAGCCATCCGTAGAAGATGAGGTGCGTTATGGCTTATATTATTTTCGATCAAGCTTATTTAATTCTATTCCCTTGGTTTATCGTCACTTTGAACGTGCGATGCGCAGGGTTTACCCTGATGAGAAGATCAGTATTCCTTCAACAGTATTACGTTTTGGTTCATGGATTGGTGGAGACCGTGATGGTAATCCTTTTGTTACCGCAGAGGTTACACGTAGTGCAGTTCGTTTACATATGCAAGAGGCGTTAACGGCCTATATAATTCGTGTTGGGGAGCTGATGGACTCATTGACACATTCTGAAAATTTTGTTCAACCCTCACCAACCTTTAGTGAGAAATTACAGGCTGATAATCATGCATTTGCTGCTGAAGTCTTTGCTGATAATGCGAATTTGTATATCAAAGAGCCTTATCGGCGTAAATTGTCCATTATACGTTATCGTCTAACAAAAACGCTTGAAAGAGTGCAGCAATATATTCACGGCAAGTATCACCCTGTTTCTCCTGCGGCGTATGTAACCACAGAAGCGTTTTTCGATGATTTAATCCAAATTCGTGATTCCTTGGAAAGTCATGGTGATAAGGAGATTGCTAATAGAGAGCTAAAAAATCTGATTAGATTGGTTAGTACGCTTGGTTTTAGTTTGTATAAGCTGGATATTAGGCAGGAATCAACAGAACATACAGGTGCTGTTACAGAAGTACTAGAGCAATTAAAACCTGATATTGACTATAAAACATTAACAGAAGAACAGCGCTTGGCATTGTTGAGTGAGTTGATGCAAGTAAGAAAGTTACCGAAACCTGATACCAATTATCTCTCTGAGCAAACTAATCGTATTTTAGCCGTATTTGATGTGATGCGTGAAATGCGACTTGAAGCAGGGGAAGAGGTTTTTGGTGCGTATGTTATTTCTATGACGCATGCTGCTAGTCATGTGATGGAGGTTATGTTGCTGGCGCGTATCGCAGGTTTGGTCGGCTATGATGCCGAAGATAAGCTCTTTTGTACGTTGGAGGTTTCCCCTTTATTTGAAACTATTGAAGATTTAAAACACATCTCTAGTGTATTGAGTACTTTATTGCAAGATCCTGTTTATAAAGCCTTGCTTGGGGCTTCAGGCAATATGCAAGAGGTGATGTTGGGCTATTCTGATTCATGTAAAGATGGTGGGACATTAGCATCGCACTGGAGTCTTTATAACGCACAAAAACAAGTGATTGCCTTAACGAATAAATATGGCGTTAAATGTCGCTTGTTTCATGGGCGGGGTGGGACCATTGGGCGTGGTGGTGGTCCAACGCATAAAGCGATTTTGTCACAACCTGTTGATACAGTACATGGACAAATAAAGTTTACCGAACAAGGCGAAGTCCTCACTTACAAATACAGTAATAAAGAAACGGCAACCTATGAATTAGGGGTAGGGATGACGGGGCTTTTATTAGCCAGCACAGGGCTAATTAGAAAACATAAGCCATATCGTGATGAATTCTTTTCTACCATGCAGACATTGGCAGAGACGGGGGAAGAGAGTTATCGTCATCTAACAGAACGAACTGCAGGTTTTATTGATTATTTCTATGATATTACTCCTGTACAAGAAATTGGTTTACTTAATATTGGTTCACGTCCTTCGCATCGTCAAGTTGCTGATCGTTCTAAAGGCTCGTTGCGTGCTATTCCGTGGGTCTTTGGTTGGGCGCAAGCGAGACATACTTTGCCAGCTTGGTATGGTATTGGTTCAGCTTTAGCTGCCTTTAGAGAAAATGATCCTCATGATGAAAAGCTAGATTTGCTACGTTCAATGTATCAACAATGGCCTTTCTTTAACGTGTTGATCAGTAATGTGCAAATGACGTTATATAAAGCTGAAATGGATATTGCTCGTGAATATGCTAAGCAATCACCTGATGCTGAACATGGTATGCGTATTTATGATCGAATTCGTGCCGAACATGATTTAACGGTGCGGCAAGTGTTGAGTGTTGCTGAATTAGAGGCATTGATGGATGAGGATGAGTTTTTGCAATATTCACTGCATCGCAGAAATCCTTATCTTGATCCATTAAATCATATTCAGATTACGTTGATGAAACGTCATCGGAGCTATGTTGCTAGTGATATTACGGATGGTAATGGCAATAACGGTGAATCACCCTATCTTGAGGGGTTGTTACGTACCATTAATGCGATTGCAGCAGGAATGCGTAATACAGGTTAAGGAAAAATACTAGGAATAAGGCATCTTTCATATTTTAGTTAATCATTCAGCCTGCTAGGATTCGCCCTTCAACCTCACTAAACTCGCTACGCTCAAACAACGTTCGGTTTCAGTGCGATTCCTATCAGGCTTCAAATTGTAAACTACTTTTGACAATTATGAAGGGTCTTAGGATAAAACTAAAAAGGAAGGCTAGTTGTTGTACTAGCCTTCAAAAATCGGCGTTAAACGCCGTACTGGGGATGTTGGAGAAGTAAAAAGAGGGTTGTGATCTATGCCTGCAACCCTCAAAGGTGGACGTGATTAGCGTCCTTGGGGATAGTCGTTATTTCGTTATTGTTCAATTTTTTGCAACGATGGTTGATATGAAACAGTTCGTATCATTGAGCCTGCATCTGCCCATATTGGTTTTTGTACAACTGCGTTAGTAATTTCGTAGTCTTTTTGCTGTTGTGTTTGTATTGATGCTAAGTTAAAGTCATTGTTTGTCACACAGCCATCCCACCAACAGGGTTCATTATGATTAAAGGCTAATAATGCTCGGTACTTGGGTGCTTCATGGGTAGGTTGGGTAATGTATTCTTTGATTCCCCAACTCCCTATCCACGTGTACTGGCGAGGTGCTGAAAAAGCGACAAATAGTTTTCCACCTGCATTTTTCCAGCCTTGCAAAAACTGATAATACAAATTAGCCATGCGTTGATCCTTATTGGCTTTAATTAAATACGGGTTTGGACCATCTGTATTGCTATGGGTGTTATAAGAAACTAAATGTTGTCCGCCTTCATAGGCAATAAGATCAACACCAAAAGCCTGTGCATGGTCAGCTTGTTTTTTTACATAGCGTAGAATATTAGGAATCGAGTGCCGATTGTTTTTAGCGGTGAGTTGTTGAAAAATATGATCAACGCTGCGTACTTTTTTTACATCTTTATCATTGATGTAAAAATAAGGTGCAATAGCAATAGCATCGGTATAGCGATAGGCGTTTTTGTAACTGAGTAATATTTTGGTCATATTGCTATTTGTTGTCATTCCGCCCATCACACGAACGATGCGTTCGGTTCCGCCCATTACTTGTTGCCACAGCTTGAAGATTTCTACACTACGTTTTGAATAGAACTTATGTCCTGCTACTGTTTTGTCCCGATCTAAATGTAGTGCCGTACCTTTATTTATCATGTAATGGTGCTGGGTAAAAATACCGTTCCATGCTTCATTAGTATATTCAACATATGCTTTAAGCGTTGGTTTGAGGGTATTTTTCACCATTTTTGCATATTGGCGGATAAAATTATTATTTGCGCTATGTGGTATATTAAACCAAGGGTCAGCATTGAGTTGATTTGCTAAAGCAATCATTACTTCAAGTGGTACACCGCGTTTTCCTTCTTTCCCCCCCCAACTTGCTTGTTCTAGACGAGGGCGTTTATGCCAGTCGCGTATACTATTACGTGTAATGCCTGACATATTCATAAAACGAAGCA
>DRMA01000030.1 GCA_011375245.1 Thiothrix sp.
ATACAGTGTAAGCATTTAAATTATTTGTTTTTAATCTGCATTCTGCAAGTGTCATACGGGCGACGATTTTGTTAGGTTGTTAGCTATATTTTTGAACTATGCCAGAAATTTATTCTTTTTATCCAGAATAACGATCAAAAAATGTCATAGACTTGTATTATATGTGCGCTAGTTATGAGTCTTTATTTGATCCTTAACTGGGTTAAGGTTGTTTTAGTGAAAAATTAAAAGGGAGCTTATATGTTAGATATTAAGGAGGTGCTTGTTGATCTTTCAGGGGATACTATCTGTGGTAACAATAAGGAATTTGATGCGCTTTTTATTGAAATGGAAATGGCACAAAAGGGTAAAGAAGAACGTGAAATGGCTGGTTCGGTTATTGAGGCAGAACCGCCTGATTGGCGACTCGTCAAGAAAAATGCACTGCTTTTAGCAAAAGAAACCCATGATTTGCGTGTAGCGGTTAACCTAATCAGTGCAATGTTGAATTTGCATGGGTTTGCTGGTTTAGAGGAAAGTAGTCGTTTACTAGTCGGCTTGCTTGAAAAATATTGGTTATGTCTTTACCCTGAACTTGATATTGATTATGGCGATGCGATTGCTCGGATTAATGTGCTTAGGGTGCTTTGTGATACTCCTTTTTATCTCACACTGAAAAAACAACCTTTAGTTGAAGTGCGAGGTATCGGGCGTTTTAGCTTAAACGATATTCAGGGAAAGGCGAAAAATAGTGACGAAGCCCCCCCAGATGCGGCCTTAATTAAGGCCGCTTTTCAGCATTGTGAGCTGACCACTTTGCAGGAAACTGTTGCAAGTGTTAGTGCTTCATTGGTAAATATTAATCGTATTAATAGTTTGCTACAAGAAAAAGCAGAAGAGGATAATACCTTAAATTTTAGTCAAATTGTGAAGACACTAAAGGAAATAGAGCAAGTATTATCAGGCTATTTACAGCAACGAACAGGACAAGATGATAAGGATGTTTCGACGGTCTCAGATGATGTATCGAATAAGCCACAAGCCGCGAAACAAATAATGAATACAACACTTGGTTCATCAGAATATATCGCACCCCCAGCACCGATTTCTGGAGAAATAAATAATGCTGATGATGTCTTGGATATGTTGGAAAAAATAAATACTTATTATCAAAAGCATGAACCAAGCAGTCCTATTCCTTTGTTGTTGAATCGTGCTAAGCGACTTGTTAATAAGGATTTTTCTCAGTTAATAGAAGATTTATCACCAAAAACAATGAAAGAACTTGAGGTTATTTTTGGTGTAGATAAAACGAAAAGAAAATAAAATACATGGATACTCAATACTTTAAACAAGTGCAAATAACCCATCACTATCATTCAGCAGGTGTGACGGATAAGGGCTGTGTAAGAGACCATAATGAAGATGCTTTTCTCGACTTAAATCAACATGCAGTATGGGTTGTTGCAGATGGTGCAGGGGGGCACTCATCAGGTGATGTTGCTAGTAATATGATTGTGGATCAGCTTGCAACAATAAAAAATAAACTTGCATTAAATGAAATGACTGATGAAGTCATTCATTGCCTCTCAGCGGTTAATAGTGAATTGATTCGTTTAAGTGGTGGCGAACGTACCAAAAAACTTATTGCGAGTACGGTTTGTGTTTTGATTATTCGTCAGAAAAAATGTGTGTGTTTATGGTCGGGTGATAGTCGTATTTACTTGTATCGCAACAAAAAATTAACCGCATTAACCCGAGATCATAATCGAGTTGACGAGTTTATTGCTGCTGGTTTTAGTGAGGAAGAGGCTGAAAAAATGCCGATAGCACAACAATTAGTGAATGCGATTGGTGTACAAGAACCATTAAATATAGAAAAGTGTTTATATGAAACGAAAACAGATGATGTTTTCTTGCTTTGTAGTGATGGTTTATATAAAGAACTTACAGAAAAGGAAATAGAGGCTAAACTTACAGGGAACATGGTTGAAAAAAATGTACAAGATTTACTAACTAGTACCTTAAATCGTGGTGCACGAGACAATACTACTGCGTTACTTGTGCAGGTTGATGAGCAAGAATAATGCTGCCCGTTTTAGGCCTATTCCCAACCCTGATTTGACCTGACCTATTTGAGCCATATTTAATAACACACTGAAGTGTGAAAAACCAATAGGGGCTATTTTATCCTATGAATACTATTTTGACCTTACAAGTCACACCCACCGCAGCCATCACTTCTACGCCAAGTGACTGTATTTTTAATGGCAGAGGAGGCAGCATTGGACGTAATGTGAGTAATACATGGGTGTTGCCTGATAGCACTAAGCATCTTTCAGGGAAACATGCGGTGATTGACTATAGCAATGGTAACTATCAGTTGACAGATACCAGTACGAATGGGGTGTTTGTCAATAATTCAACTTATGCCCTTGGTCGAGGTAATAGTGTTTTGCTCAAAGCGGGGGATACCTTGCGTATGGGACCTTATCAAATAAAAATAATCCTTGCTGAAGAAGCATCAACCGCTGTGGCAACCGAAGATCCTTATGATCCTTTTGCGGATATAGGGGTACCTGTAACAGAGTCGGAACCAAAATCACGTTCTCCTGTGGAACAATCCGATGTACCTAATATGCTGGATATGCCAGATATGTCTAATGCTACTAGCATGCCCTCACCTTTTCCTTCTGAGCAAGAGAGTAATGTAAACAAGCTAGACAAGTTAGATAATGTAGATTTGGAAGAAAATTGGTGGTCTACCCCACCTAGTAATAACGCTACTGCTAATCCTATGGGTAATAGTTTTGATAACTTCTTTGATGGCATTGGTGATAATAATGGTACTTTTATAGATGGTGACGAGCAAGAGGCAGCGATAATAGAGGAGAATAATAATCAAGCCATACCCGATGATTTTCCTAATATAGATAAAGCTCCTGTAAAAGCCCCTTTAAAAGATCCTTTTCTAGAACAAGAGAAGGTTTTAGAAACAGGTGCTTTATCAGCGGAAACAAAAATAGTACGACCAAAGCCAGCACTACGTTCAATAAAAAAAACAAGCGAGGTGCTTGATGAACCGAATAAGTCATTGAGTGAGGTTAGTGAGTCTAGTGACCCTCTTGCTTCGCCACTTGCCCAGCATGTCTCACGTAGTCAACGCTCACAAGAACAGGCTAAGACACCCGTTAAGCCGAAACCCATTGTCAATACTCCTGCAAAAAGCACAGAAAGCACAAATAATACAGATCGTGATGTTATGGCATCCTTCTTAAAAGGAGCGGGTATTCATGATCCTGAAGTTCAAACGAAAATTGCTAAACAGCTTGATCCTGAAGCCTTAGGAAGAATGTTTCAAACATCTATCAAAGGGACGATTGATGTTTTGCGTTCACGTACTGATATTAAAAGTGAAATGCGTATGGATATGACCGTTATACAGCCTATCCAAAATAATCCGTTAAAATTTTCCATTAGCTTGGAAGATACCTTAATTCGCTTAATGACCGCTCAAAAAGAAGCCTACATGACCCCAGAGCGTGCGATGACGGAAGCCTATGACGATATTAAAGCACATCAAATGGCAGTGATGGCAGGTATACAAGTGACACTACATACTTTATTGAAGCGTTTTCAACCTGATAATCTGATTCAGCGATTGGAAAAAGAAAGCCCTATTGCTGCGAGTATTCCCTTTCATCGTCAAGCAAAACTATGGAAACATTTTGAATATCTTTATGAAACCATTGAACAAGAAGCTGAAGAGGACTTTAACCGTCTCTTTGGTGCAGAATTCGCTAAAGCCTACGAACAACAAATAGAAAATATTAAAGGTAAACGATGAGTAAAAATAGAGTGATATGGAACGAAGGGCTTTTTCTTCGACCCCAGCATTTTCAACAGCAAGATCGCTTTTTACAACATTGGGTTGAATCACGCTGTGGTGGTTTGCGTCCTTATGCATGGGGCATTACCAAGCTCGAACTCGATGAATCACTATTGGCTTTGGGCAAACTGGCGATTAATAGCTGCCGTGGTATTTTGCCTGACGGTACACCCTTTGATATTCCAGAAAATACGCCACCACCAACCCCCTTAGAAATTCCTGAGGATATGAAGAACTGTCGCGTTTTTTTGGCCTTACCATTGGCACAACCTGATCGGATGGAAGTGGTTGATAGAACCAATAAAGATGATTTAGGGCGCTATAACGTGCGTCATCTCCATATCAAAGACTTGCATACCGAAAAAATGGAAAGCCAAGCAGAATTACAAATTGGTGAACTAAAGCTACGTTTTCTACCAGAAACTGAAAAACAAGATGCATTTGCCGTTATTCCATTAGTACGTGTAGTGGAGCGGCGTAAAGACAGCACGGTTATTCTTGATCAAGAATTTATTCCAACGGTGATGTTTTCAGGGGCAAATGACAAAATCAGTAGCTTTATTAAAGAAACGCAAGGGTTACTGAATCATCGTGGTGAAGCACTGTCAACCCGTATTGCCGCAGGGGATGCAGGGGGGATTGATGAGATGAGAAATTATCTTTTATTACAGTTGGTTAATCGTTTTGAAGGTGTTTTTAAACATTTAAACACCATGACTGCGCTTCATCCTGAAGATTTTTATCGTACAGCAACCGAGTTGGCAGGGGAGTTGGCTACCTTTACCCAAATAAACCATCGTCCCGTTGCGTTAGCGGCGTATAAGCATACTGATTTACAAGCTTCTTTTACCCCATTAATGGATGAACTACGTCGTTCATTTAATATGGTTATGGATCAACGAGCGATTCAAATTCCATTAACCTTACATAAATTTGGTGTATGGAGCGCAATCTTTAAAGAAAAGCCATTACTCAGTTCTGCTGATTTTGTGCTTGGCGCTAAAGCAAGCATATCGCAAAATCAACTACGGACTAAATTCCCTAAGCAAACAACAATGGCAAGTGTTGAAATCATTCGTAATCTGGTTAATGCCCATTTACCAGGGATTAAACTCAGTGCATTAAGTGTTGTTCCGCGCCAGATTCCTTATCACACAGGGTTTAGCTACTTTGAAGTCGATGTACATAGCAAATACTGGAAAGAGCTAAAAACATCGGGTGGTTTAGCCATCCACATTGGCACTGATTTGCCTAATTTAGAGTTAGAGCTGTGGGCAATTAGAGAAAAGAAATAGAGCGATAGGGTTAGGTATTGAACATACCGACATACTGACGCGAGCGACGGAGAAAAATGCATGAATAATAACGACAATGATCCCTTTTTTTCATCCCAATCTGGGGATGATCGTACGATTATTAGACCCATTCCTGGCGGACGACAAGAAGACCTGCAGCAAATGCCAGAGGCTGTTTTTAACGCACCAGCAACAGAAGCGTTTCCTTTGCAAAAGTTGGGCAAAGTCAATCCACTGGAAAATGTAGCGTCTGCTTTACTTGCTTTAATTTCTCAATTGGCGTACAGCCCATCGCATCCTAATCCTCGTCAGTTAAAACGACAGCTTGTACAAGAATTACAAACTTTTAAAGTGACGGCTGAACAAGCGCAATATGATGCAGCAACCATTAAATATGCTAGCTATACCTTGTGTACCGCTATTGACGAAGCTATTTTTAATACCCCGTGGGGACGGCAGAGTGGCTGGGGTGAGCAAAGTTTATTAAGTACTTTTCATGGTGATGTATCAGGGGGCGAACAGTTTTTTGTTAATTTAAAACAACTTAGCCAAACGCCTGCCAAACATTTGCATCTTCTTGAATTAAAATACCTCTGCTTGTCACTAGGTTTTCAAGGACGTTACCGTTTGATTGATAACGGCAAGGAAAAACTCGCTCAGATTCGTGAGTGGCTTGCTGATTTGATTCGTAAACAAAATGGTAATCCTGAGCCTGCCTTATCGCCCCATTGGCGTGGCGTTTCACGTGATAATACCTTAGCGAAAGTCATTCCTTTATGGTTGATTGCCCTTGGGGCAAGTGCTTTATTATTGTTGTTGTTTGTTAGTCTTTTTTTCTGGATTGAACACCGTTCGACCCCCTCACAGAGCCAAATTGCACAATTACAAGTCCCTTCAGTGATTACCCCCGTTTTTTCACCCATTCTTGACCCTGAGCCTATTGTTGTCCCTGAACCTGAAAAACCGTTATTAGCGGATACCGATAATGAACAATTCAATATAACCAATGGCAAAATCACTTTAAAAGGTAAATATTCTTTCCCTTCAGGCAAAGCCACACTTTCACCAGAAATCTTGCCTGCAATCAAAGAACTTGCTGAAACCTTAAATAATGGCACGGGCGCGATTAGTATTATTGGTCACACGGATAATGTTCCTTTAAGAAATTCTTTGCGCTTTCCCTCCAATTGGGCATTGTCCAAAGCGCGGGCTACCGCTGTTGCTGATGAAATGCAGAAATATTTGAGTGATAAAACACGTTTGAAAATTGAAGGCAAAGGGGATGCGGAGCCTATCGTTGCTAACGATAGTGCCAAAGGTCGTGCGACTAATCGTCGTGTTGAAATCACGCTACATCAGTAGTGATTAATAGCGATAAAAAGAACGAGAAAAGAGGAAAACAAGATGAAAAAAATAGTCGCATTGTTTAAAAAAGCTTGGTTTGTTAGTTTATTAGCCGTTTTATCACTTTCTTTGTTGATTTGGTTTTTAGGCCCTTTATTCGGCTTTGGTAAAAGCCATCCACTGGATTCTATCACCAGCCGTTTGGTTATTATTGGTATTTTATTTGCACTATGGGGTCTTTATCTCTTATTGCACACCTTAGGTAAAAAACGTAAAGAGAAAGCTTTGTTACAAGGCATTGCCGAAACAGCGGAGATTGATCCGAATGATCAAGCCTCACAAGAAGAAATAGAGCATCTTAATCAACGTATGCAAGATGCGTTGCAAGCACTACAAAAAGCACGCCTTGGTGGTGAAGCAGGCAAACAATCGTTATATGAATTACCGTGGTATATGATTATTGGCCCTCCTGGTGCAGGTAAAACAACGCTATTGGCAAATTCTAATCTGCACTTTCCGTTATCGAAAACGTTTGGTAAGGACGCAATACGTGGTGTCGGCGGAACACGTAATTGTGATTGGTGGTTTACTGATGAAGCGGTTTTATTGGATACAGCAGGCCGTTATACCACACAAGACAGTAATCAAGTGGTTGATAATAAGGCGTGGCAAGGGTTTTTAGATTTACTAAAAAAACACCGTGATCGCCGTCCAATTAATGGTGTTATGTTAGCGATTAGTATTACTGACCTATTGCAACAAGATGAAACGGCACGGTTAAAACAAGCCGAAGTCCTGCGTCAACGGATACAGGAACTCTACGAACACTTTAATATACGTTTTCCTATTTACGTCATGTTTACCAAATGTGATCTCTTAGCAGGGTTTAATGATTACTTTGATCACATGGGGCGTGATGAGCGCAGTCAAGTATGGGGCATGACCTTTCCTTTAGATGAGGA
Organism: Thiothrix sp.; assembly: GCA_011375245.1. Classification (GTDB taxonomy): domain Bacteria; phylum Pseudomonadota; class Gammaproteobacteria; order Thiotrichales; family Thiotrichaceae; genus HyVt-477. Next base: position 7,470 of record DRMA01000030.1, read on the forward strand.
TTCTGCCAATGATGTAACAAATAAGGCCAAAGGTAATGGCAAAGGTAATGAGAAGAAAACGACAACAATTGCACTCTTTAATACAGAGTTTGATTTATTAGAGAAACGTCTCCATCAACAAATTATTCCACAGTTAGAAAAAGAACGTGATCAAGCACGACGACAAGCACTGTATCTTTTTCCTCAGCAGTTTAGCTCACTGCAAACGTTGCTTGATCCCTTTTTACATGAGATTTTCCGTCCGACTCGTTTCCAACATACGGCCATGTTACGTGGCGTTTATTTCACTAGTGCAACACAAGAAGGATCACCGATAGATCGTATTATGGGGGCATTGAGTCGCACTTTTGGTATGAGTCAGCAACGCCCCGCAGGTGTTCCAAGCAAAGGAAAAAGCTTTTTTATTAATCATTTGCTAAAAAAAGTTGTCTTTCATGAATCAGGATTGGCAGGGACAAATACCAAGCTAGAACGTAAACTAAAATGGCTACGTTTGGGTGCATTGGCGATGGTTGCTGCATTGAGTGTCTTGTTAATAACGGCATGGTTGACAAGCTTTTTCTTGAACCGCAGTATGATTAGCGATTTTGAACGACAAACCATCGAGTTAAATGATCTGGTTAAAGCTTACCGTCCTGAGCATGATATCTTAACCCGCTTACCTATGTTGAATAAAGCCGCTGCCCTACCGAGTGGGTATAGTGATAAATACCATGCGGATGGCTCACCGAATGAGGATGTTCCTTTATTACACACCTTTGGCTTATATCAAGGTGATAAATTAGGTGAAAGTGCTATTTCCAAATACCGTGAGCTATTGGAAAAGATACTGCTGCCTCCCATCTTAGCTGATTTAGAAGTTAAAGCACGTGAAGACCTCAATGATCCCAACGCCTTATTTCGTGTCTTACGCGTTTATCTTATGCTCCAAGGAAAATACCGTGTGCATTATAACGGTGAAAGCATGATTGCGTTTATTGAACCGCGTTTAAAACAACAACTAGAGGGGCAAGCCTCTGAAGATGAAAAACGTTCACTGCATAAGCATTTAGTGGCTTTATTCCGTATGCAAAACATCGAAACAGGTCGAGAAGAGCAACCAATTTTGCCGCGTGATTTGGATGAAAGACTTATTGCCAAAGCACGAAGTAATCTCGCAGATAGCAATCCTGCCGAATTGGCTTATCATCAGGCAAAAGGCGATTTAATGATTACTATTGAGTCAAAATTCCCTGATTTTACGATTAACGAAGCCGCAGGCCCTGAGGCAAGTAGTGTGTTTGTTCGGCGCAATAAAGAAAAGACCTTAAGTGATGGCATTTCAGGCTTATTTACTTATGAGGGTTTCCATAAACTGTTTCGTCAAGAAAGCAAAAAAGTAGCTGCTGAGGCAGCAGCGAGTAGCTGGGTGCTAAAAACGCGTCCATCCCGTATTGCGACTGAGCCGCAAGCTGAAGGTGATGCTGCGTTAGCTGCTGCTGAGAGCGAAAGAAAAAAAGAAGAGAAAAAATTACGTCAGCAAATTTTAAGCTATTATTTTCATGACTATATTCAGGCATGGGAAAATCTGCTCGCTGATGTTGCTATTCAGCCTTTAGATAGCTTAGAAGTAGCAGAAGAGGTGCTCAATCTTATTTCTAACGAAAAAGACTCCCCTCTCTTACTGTTGTTGGATAAAGTGCGTAATCATACCCATTTAGATCGTGCTGAGGGACTTGTTGGTGATGCATTGAGTAAGAAAGTGGGTGAAAAAGTTAATCAAGCAGGTAGTAAAGCAGGTATTGAAACCACCAATAGTGGTGATGCGGCACGTTTGACACAGCAAAAACGGGGTGTTACGGCACGTATTGTTACCGCTCGTTTTAAACGTCTCAATGCATTGACCGAAGGAAAAAGCGCAACCAATATTCCGTTAAAAAAGGTATTAAAACAATTGGCAGCTTTGCATACCCATGTTGTTTCTGCCGATAGTTCGGTTTCTGCAGGTGATGAAATTTCGGAATTGACTCGTAAAAAAATTGATAAATTGACCGCGACGTTTAAGAAAAAAGTGGCGGATAAAAATATTAAATACAAAACGGTCAATATGATGTTGGTTGAGATGGTGAAAGATGTACGGCGTTTAATTCTTATTGCTGATCTTTCACAAATGGATACGGTATGGAAAAGTGAGATTTTGCCGTTTTGCCAATCAAGTATTGCAAATAAATACCCGATTAGTCGTGGTGGTAGTGAAATGACCTTGCAAGATTTTGAAACATTCTTTGCGCCAAATGGCAAGATAGATGCCTTTTTTAAAGACTACCTACAAGCCTCGATTGATACCACTACCGAGAACTGGGTATGGAAAGGAGGTAATGGTAGCAATCAGCCCAGTGTTGCTATAGAACATATCCAACTATTTCAATTGGCACAAAAAATTAAAGATGCTTTTTTCCCGACGGGTAAATTAGGCATTCCTTTTACAATCAAAGCATTAAATGGTGGTAATAAGGAGCGTATTTTTAGTCTAGATATTGACGGCAAAGTGATTACTAATGAAATTAGAGGCAAACAAGTTTCGGCACAATGGCCAAATCAAGGCAATGAGCAAATTATTAGCCAATTATTTGTGACCAAAACAATTCCCGCAGAACCTGCTCCAACACCGCCGCCTGTCGCCGAGGGAGGAGAAGGAAATCCTGCACCAGCACCGACGGTTATTGTTGTTGCCCCGCCGAGTGAACCAAAACAAGAGCTAAAAACGTATGATGGTCGCCCAATCAATGGTCCATGGGCTATTTTTCGCTTGCTTGAACAACATGGAAGAAAGAAAAATGATAGTACTTATCGTTTTACGCTGAGTATTCAAGGCAGTAAAGCAAGCTTTGAGCTTCAAGCCAAAAGCAGCGCGAGTAATCCGTTTAAAATAAAAGAACAAACACTTAATTTATTCACTTGTCCGAGTAGTTTGCTATGAGTACTGAAACCTATGGCTCTTCACAGAGTTACTCCCAAATAAGAATGTATCAAGGCTATTATGGCAAAGTGCCAACACATGGTGATTTTGTCAGCGGCAGTCTTCCGCGACAGTTTATTGATCCATGGGATACATGGTTACAACAAGCAATGGCAACTAGTCGTCAACAAATAGGCGAAAATTGGCTGAATAGTTATCTCACCGCTCCGCCTTATCATTATGTGCTTTCACCCAACCTTTGTGGTGAAAATATTTGGTTGGGTGTGATGATTCCTAGTGTTGATCGTATTGGACGGTATTATCCGCTTACATTGTGTCGAACAGTTAGCCCTACAGCGAATCCATTGTTGTTATTTCAACAACATCAACAATGGTTTACGGATGCGCAAACGTTATTACTTTCTTGTTTGGAAGAAGCATTTGAATTGGCAGAATTTGAGCAGAAACTCAAACATCTTGTCATTAATGAAAGTAATACTCCTACCGTTGATCCGTTACAAGTACATCAAGAAGTTGCATGGCGTGTAGAATCTGAACGACAGATGGTGGAACTTTGCCCAGCACTCTTTTCAGCAGTATTAGATAAGTTTTGCATGGCATACAGTATATGGAAAACAGAAGGCTCTTATCATACGCCCCCCAGTTTTTTACTCGCACAAGGCTTTCCTCCTTTTGAAAGTGTTTCTCCAATGTTAGATGGACGTTGGCATGCTTATGGTTGGAAAAATAGAGATATTTAAATTATGTATAAAATAATGGGTAAAAATAATCTATTGTTTTTTAATAGTTTGTTTTATTTTTTTAAGGAGGGAGTGTTTGAACTAATTTTTTTTTGGAAAAATACCTTGAATTCAACAGATTTTTTACTAGACTTAAAGAGATGTAATTTAGAATAGTTTTTGTTGAGTTTTTTAAATGCTTTAATTAGATTATAAATAGCTAGTATCTATTTTTTACTATTTTTTTAGATGGATTGTTTTTCTAGGTTTGATTTTCTAGATTTAACTATGAAATAATTTGATTTAATTTTTAAAAAAACCATACTTTTTTTATTATCATAGACTGTCACTTTTTTGCCAAAGTCCCCAGTTTTTTTGCAAATCAGTGAATGTAGAAAAGGGCTTTATACTATCCATTATAGGAATTCACACAAGCTTTTGATATGTATCGTATCTCATAAAACACACAAATAGGGAGTGTTAGCTTATGGCAAAACCCAGTAGCCAAAAAAATATTGCAAGAAATCGAGCGCCTCGTGTACAGGTTGAATATGATGTTGAGCGTTATGGCGCTGAACAAAAAGTTCAATTACCCTTTGTTATGGGTGTAATGGCTGATTTATCAGGAAATCCTGAGACGCGGCTTGAACCTCCTGCAAAACGAAAATTCCTTGAGATTGACATTGATAATTTTGATGATCGAATGAAATCAATGAAGCCAAGGGCTGCTTTTAGAGTGCCTAATACGCTAACGGGTGAGGGAAATTTAACGGTTGATCTTACCTTTGAAAGTATGGACGATTTCTCGCCTGCAGCGATTGCGAGAAATGTAGATGCATTGAATGAGCTACTGAAGACTCGTACCGAGTTAGCCAACTTAATGACCTATATGGACGGCAAAACGGGGGCGGAAGAGCTGATTAGTAAGGCATTAGGTAATAGTGAATTATTGCAAGCGTTGACAGCGAGTGCCAAACCAAAGGCAGAATCTGCAACAGATGAAAAAGGCGATGCGTAAAGCCACTACCAATGTGACTATTGAGGAAGTTTATAAGCAATGAGTGAATCAACACAAAACGCTGGTATTTTACCACAGTATATTATGGAAGAGACAGGCGAAGATTTTTCTGCCTTGCTTGAAAAAGAATTTAAACCCAAATCAGATCGTAACGATAGTGCTGTTAAAAATGCGGTCAAAACGTTAGCAGAACAAGCTTTAGAACAATCCAGTTTAGTTTCTGATGATGCGATTGAGTCCATTCAATCCATTATTGCTGAAATAGATAAAAAATTAACCGCTCAGATTAATGAAATACTCCATAATGAAGAATTTCAACAACTTGAAAGTAGTTGGCGCGGTTTGCATTATCTTATTAATAATACTGAAACTGATGAGCAACTCAAGGTGCGTGTTTATAATATTTCTAAAAAAGATTTACATAAAACACTAAAAAAATACAAGGGGGTTGCTTGGGATCAAAGCCCGTTATTCAAAAAAATGTACGAAGAAGAATACGGTATGTTTGGTGGTGAACCGTATGGTTGTCTTGTCGGTGACTATTACTTTGACCATAAAGCGCAAGATGTTGAGCTACTTGAACAAATAGCCGAAATTGCAGCTGCCGCCCATGCGCCCTTTATTACTGCGCCAAAACCCAGCTTGATGAATATGGATAGCTGGCAAGAGCTTAGTGATCCAAGAGATTTGACTAAAATCTTCCAAACACCTGAATACGCATCATGGCGTTCATTACGTGATTCCGAAGACTCACGTTATATCGGTATGGCTATGCCACGTTTCTTATCACGACAACCCTATGGTCCTGATACAGATCCTGTTGACGAGTTTGATTTTAAAGAAAATGTTGAAGGAAAAGACCATAGTAAATATGCATGGGCGAATGCCGCTTATGCAATGGCAGTGAATATCAATCGTGCCTTTAAACAGTATGGCTGGTGTACACAAATTCGTGGTGTTGAATCAGGCGGGACAGTAGCGGGTCTTCCTACCCATACCTTCCCAACCGATGATGGTGGCGTTGATATGAAATGCCCCACTGAAATTGCGATTAGTGATCGTCGTGAAGGCGAATTAGCTAAGAATGGTTTTATGCCTTTGCTTCATCGTAAAAATTCTGACAATGCGGCTTTTATTGGAGCGCAATCGCTACAAAAACCAGTTGAATTTGATGATCCTGATGCAACCGCAAATGCTAAATTAGCGGCCAATTTACCCTATTTATTCGCGACAGCGCGTTTTGCACATTATCTTAAGTGTATTGTTCGCGACAAAATTGGTTCGTTTAAAAGTCGAGGTGATATGGAAAAATGGCTGAATAAATGGATTATGCAGTATGTTGAGTCACGCCCAGACACCGCATCCGATGCGGTAAAAGCGCGTAAACCATTATCTGCGGCACAGGTTGTTATTGAAGAGGTTGAAGGAAACCCTGGCTATTACACTTCAAAGTTCTATTTACGTCCACATTACCAACTGGAAGGGTTAACAGCATCATTGCGTTTGGTGTCAAAATTACCTTCTGAAAAAGCTTCCTAGTAAGCAGCATAAAGTAAATCCGTAACGTCTCATCATCCATAAAAATTATCGCTTTTACAAGGAGTTAAATTTTTTAATTTGTAGATCATGAGACGTTACATAAAGAATTTAATCATAATCATTTTATTATGATTAATAAAATTGGGAGCTTCATTAATTATAACGTAGCTCCCCCCATTAATGGGTATACGGTAAATAGATACCCCTATAAGCCCTAATGCAAGTGGTCAATATGCTTGTATTTATTATAAAAACGAGGAGTTACACATGTCCGTTGATATTTTTTGTGAAATTGAAGGTATTCCTGGTGAAAGTACTGATTATGAACATGAAGGATGGATTGAAGTAGAGAGTTATAGTTGTGGTGTAAGCCAACCTGTCTCAGGTGCAAGTCGCACAGGCGGTCGTACAGGTGGTAGAGCCGATTTCCAAAACTTTACTATTAGCAAAACGTTAGATGCCGCAACCCCTGATTTATTTATCTTTTGTTCTAACGGTGATCATATTCCAAAAATCACGATTGAATGTTGTTTGGCAACAGGTGATAAACATACCTTTATGAAATATACCTTTGAAGACTGCATTATTAGTTCGGTGTCAGGAGGGGGTTCAAGCCATGAAATTAGACCAATGGAAACCATTACCTTTGCTTTTGGTAAAATAGAATGGGAATACACGCCAATTGATCAAACAGGTGCTGAAGGTTCGCCAACAACACGCGGCTGGAATTTAGAAGCGAACGAAGCAGCGTAATCGTATCGTTATCTTTGGCAAACGATTACAAGCTTAAATTTAGGACAGTTATGTTAATGCAGGCTGGATTGTAGTTTGTTGCGGAAACCCAGCGTTTATAACGATGATACTGGGTTTCATATCTCAACCCAGCCTACAAGTGTCCCCGCTTAAACAAGTCGCTAGGTTGTATTTTGTTTGCTTTTAGCAGGGTGAAAAAATGGCTAAACACTTTAAAAAACAACAGTTGTTGCCTTCGTTATTAGACCGTCTAACGGATGATAGCCATACTAGCCGTAATATTGAGGCATGCAAACAACGTATTGCTGCTTTAGAAAATGAATTATTGCTGCTTATTACTGACAATCAGCAAAAAGGACAAGAACCAGAACAAAAACAAGAACAAAAAAATCAACAACAGATACTACAGAAAAAAAATCAATTACAAAACGAGTTGGAAAACCAACGTAAACGTATCACTTTTTTATACGAATCAACCGCTTCACTCAATAAAATCAAAGACTGTGTAAAGCGTGATTTAACATGGCTTTTAAATTCGCAAAACTTATCAATGGACAACTATCTTGAACAAAATTACCCACATGTTGCTTGTTCAGTGATTAATTTTGGTATGCCTGATATGACAGGGCGCACCGTTTCAAGTTTTAATCCAGGGGAATTGGAACACTATATTAAGCATGCCATTTTATCGTTTGAACCGCGTTTAATTCGTCATACGGTAAAAGTTGATTTATTTACTGAAGAGTCAAGTATGGATAATAATGCCCTTGTCTTTAAAATCGAAGCCGATCTATGGACAGATCCTGAGCCATTACATTTGCAGTTAAAAACGCAAATAGACTTGGAAAATGGCTATGTTGACGTAAAGGAAAATTAACGATTATGGAACCTAAGTTATTAGCCTATTATGAAAAAGAGTTGCAATTTATTCGTGATATGGGTGGCGAGTTTGCTGAGCGTTTTCCTAAAGTAGCCAAACGGCTTGATCTGGGGAGTATTGAATGTGCTGACCCGTATGTTGAGCGTTTATTAGAAGGTTTTGCTTTTCTCTCGGCACGGATACAGCTCAAACTTGATGCTGAATTCCCACGTTTTACTCATCATTTGCTCGATATTGTTTATCCGCATTATCTTGCACCGATCCCCTCAATGACGATTGTGCATTTTGAGGCTGATCTTGAGGGTGGAGTGACAGAAGAAGGATTTAAGTTGCCACGACATACCCGTTTGCGTAGTGGTGCAACACAACATAGTCGTTCACGTTGTCAGTTTCGTACGGCACATGATGTCATGCTTTGGCCGCTAAAAGTAAGCCAAGCTAGCTATATGAATAGTGGTGAAGCTGCTTTTTATGCAGGTTCACGTCACGATGTGCGCTCAGGAATAAAACTAACATTAGAAGCGACAAATGGATTGACACTAAATGCATTACCATTAGATACATTACGTTTTTATTTGCAGGGGAGTGGTGAAAGCCCCGCACGTTTGCACGAATTACTAATGGCTAATAGTTGCAGTATTTTGGCGCAACCTGTCACTGACAAAGCAAAAACCCCGTGGCAGGTGACCTTACCCCCTCATTCTATTCAACCTGTTGGTTTTGATAATAATGAAGCTTTATTGCCTTATACCGATGCCTCTTTTCAGGGTTATCGTTTATTGCAAGAATACTTTGCCTTTTCTGAACGTTTTTTATTTATTGAATTAACACATTTACAACAAGCACTGCGCCACTGTAGTTATGCTGCGCTAGAAATTATCATTCTATTTAACAAGCAGAACAAACGATTACAAGGAATGGTTGATCAACAAAGTTTTTCTTTGCACAGTGCTGCAGCGATAAATTTGTTTCCAAAGCGAACTGATCGCATTCATATTGACCATCGTTCTACCGAGCATCATTTAGTTATTGATCGTACCCGCCCACGTGACTTTGAGGTTTATGCACTTAATGAGGTGAGTGGTTTTGATGTTAACCTGAGAAAAGGGCAAACATTTCAGCCGTTTTATAGTTCCACTTATAGCGATTTAACCAAGAAGGGGCAAGGCTATTATAGTCAGGTACGTAAGCTTCGTTTACCCCCTGATGATGAGAGAGTGAGTGCTGATTATTTAGGTAGCGAAATCTTCCTCTCTTTAGTTGATGAGCAAGAAGCTCCTTATGCGGCTGATTTAAAACAAATTGGCGTTAAGGCATTATGTACCAATCGAGATTTACCGCTGTTATTAATCAAAAATAGTCAAGGGCAAGTCGAATTTTCACTAGAAGATAGCGCACCTGTTAACCGTATTTATAGTCTTATAGCACCTTCTGATCCAAAGAATGGTTATCAAGAAGGTGAATATGCATGGCGTTTGATTAACCATTTATCGCTCAATTATTTATCGTTGTTAAATCAAGACGAAAAACAAGGAGCACATGCATTGCGCGAATTATTAACCCTTTATAGCGAAAGCCAAGGACAAAATTCGGATAGCCAGCAGCAGGTTGAGGGCGTGTTAAACATTGAAAGTAAAGCCATTGTTCGTCGTTTGCCTGGCGATGGGGCGATTACTTTTGGTCGTGGTACAGGTATTCATATTACTTGTCGAGAAAGCGCCTTTAAAGGCAGTGGTGTATTTTTATTAGGTTCAGTATTAGATCGTTTTTTTGCACGCTATGTTTCAACCAATAGCTTTACCCAAATGACATTAAGTACCATTGAGCGAGGACAGATAATGCAATGGCCAGTACGGACAGGAACAAGACCCACATTGTAAAGACGGAAGTAAAGACCGAAGTAAAGACAGCAACCGATGCAACAAATGTATTGCGGGATTTGGAAACAACACCATGGGAATTTGATTTTTACTATGCGTTGCGCAAATTGGAATGTTTATATGCGGATAACCCACGTGTTGGGACATCAGTACGTGCAAAAGAAGATGTTTTACGTTTAGGACAAGAACCCTCTACCGTATTTGCCCCTGCGACTTTAGCGACTTTTAAACAAGATAAGAATCAGCGTTTACGGCTTAAGGTCTTTTTTCAAGGCTTATTTGGTGCAAATGGCCCCTTACCGCTGCATTTAAGTGAATATGCGCGCACCCGTGTACGTAATGAGCATGACCCTGCCATGGCAGAATTTATGGATTTATTCCATCACCGCTTATTGAGTTTTTTTTATCGTGCGTGGGCAAATAAAGAGCCAACGGTACAGTATGACCGCCCCGATGAAGATAATTTTCATCGCTATATTGGTTCATTGTTAGGTGTAGGCACCGATACCTTTAAGCAACAAGATGCGATGCCTGATCATAGCAAATTGTATTTTGCGGGACATTTTGCTAATAAAACACATCATGCCAGTGGCTTATTAGCGATATTGCGCTATTTCTTCCAAATCCCCATAACCATGGAAGAATTTATTGGTGAGTGGTTAGAAATGCCTACGAGTAGTCGCTGTGCGTTAGGACAAGGTAGTGAAGGGGGATTTTTAGGACAAGATACCGCTTTGGGTGCAGCAAGTTGGCAGCGACAATTTAAGTTTCGTTTATATTTGGGACCGCTTGGTTTGACCGACTACAAGAATTTTATGCCTGGTGAGGATGCGCTGTATCGCTTATCAACTATTATCCGCAATTATTTGGGTTATGAATTAACGTGGGAAATTAATTTGATTTTAAAAAAGGAAGAAATACCGAATACAACACTAGGGCAGCAAGGGCAACTAGGGCGTACTTGTTGGCTTAATAATGCAGCCATACCACAGGATGCTGATGACTTATATTTGCAAGCATCGCAAGCCTATCGCAATCTATCAACAGAAGGTGCAAGATGAGTGAAATAAACCGTGTTAATTTATTCAGAAAATTAAATCCCTTAAGTTATAAAGCGATTGAGAGTGCGACAACTTTTTGTAAATTACGTGGTAATCCCTATGTTGAACTCGTGCATTGGTTGAATCAGATTTTGCAGTTACCCGATTCTGATATGCATAAAATTATTCATCATTTTGAGCTTAACCGTTCCCATATTAGTCGTGATGTGATTCAAAGTCTCGATAGCTTGCCTGCTGGAGCAAGTTCTATTTCAGATTTTTCATCGCATGTCGAAGATGCTATTGAACGGGCATGGGTTTATAGCACGTTGATGTTTGGTGATAGTAAAGTACGTACCGCTTATCTTGTGATTGGCTTATTGAAGACCGCAGGATTACGCCATGTTTTTAACCGTATTTCTTCTGAATTTGAAAAAATTAATGTTGATACATTAATCACTGATTTTAAAGATATTCTAGCGAATTCGCCAGAAGCAGCCATGCCAGCAACCGACGGCACACAACTTGCTGAGGGTGTGCAGCCAGGAGAAGCGAATGATGCTTTAGCGCCTGCTGCTATGGGAAAACAACAAGGTTTACAGCAATTCTCAGTGAACTTAACCGAGATAGCACGTAACGGTGATCTTGATCCTATTGTTGGCCGTGATGAAGAAATTCGGCAAATCATTGATATTTTAATGCGTCGTCGGCAAAACAACCCCATTTTAACAGGCGAAGCAGGCGTGGGTAAAACAGCCGTTGTTGAAGGGTTTGCGCAACGTATTGCCACAGGTGAAGTGCCTCCTAGCTTAAAAGATATTAATGTTCATACATTGGATCTGGGTCTATTGCAGGCAGGTGCGAGTATGAAAGGCGAGTTTGAAAATCGCTTACGTCAAGTGATTGATGAAGTGCAAGCCTCAGAAAAACCGATTGTTTTGTTTATTGATGAAGCACATACCTTGATTGGTGCAGGTGGGGCAGCAGGGACAGGGGATGCGGCTAATTTACTTAAACCTGCCTTAGCACGCGGTACATTACGTACTATTGCAGCAACCACATGGGCTGAGTACAAAAAATACTTTGAAAAAGATCCTGCCTTAACCCGCCGTTTCCAGGTGGTTAATATTGCTGAACCCAGCGAGGAAAAAGCCACTTTAATGTTACGCAGTATGGCTTCAGTAATGGAAAAACATCATAAGGTTCTATTACTTGATGAAGCACTCGAAGCGGCGGTTAAGTTATCACATCGTTATATTCCTTCCCGTCAATTGCCTGATAAAGCCGTCAGCGTACTCGATACCGCCTGTGCGCGTGTTGCTGTTAGCCAACATGCAACGCCTGCTGAGATTGATGATTGTCAACGCCATATTCACGCTTTAAATATTGAGCAGGGGATTATTAAACGCGAGGCGGCTGTTGGTATTGATACCGCTAAACGCGAAGAAAAAAACAACGCACTCTTAGCTGAAGAAACCACTCGTTTAGCGGCTTTAGAAAGCCGTTGGCAGGATGAGAAGAAACGAGTTGAAGACATCTTAACCTTACGTCGCAGCTTACGCGATTCAACCTTAGAGCAAGCGATTGAAGATAAGTCGATGAGCGAGAAGGAGAAGGGGAAAGAAAAAGAGAAAGAAATCGAAGTCAATGTCATGAATGCAGAAGAAAAACAAGCAGCATTGGCAACATTACAAGACTTACAAAGGCAGTTAACCGAGTTACAAGGTGAATCGCCATTAATTTTACCTGCGGTTGACCATCAAGCTATTGCGACGGTTATTGCCAATTGGACAGGTATTCCTGTTGGACGCATGGTACATAATGAAATTGAAGCTGTGCTTAATTTAAGTACGACCTTAAATGAACGGGTTGTGGGTCAACATCATGCCTTGGATATTATTGCGAGACGTATTCAAACCTCACGTGCAGGTTTAGATAGTCCTGACAAACCGATTGGCGTGTTTATGCTCTGTGGTCCCTCAGGTGTGGGCAAAACGGAAACAGGCTTAGCACTAGCAGAATCGTTATACGGTGGTGAAGAAAATATTATTACCATTAATATGAGCGAATTCCAAGAAGCACACAGTGTTTCAACGCTAAAAGGTTCACCTCCAGGCTATGTCGGTTATGGCGAAGGTGGCATCTTAACCGAAGCGGTGCGTCGTCGTCCGTATAGTGTTGTCTTGCTCGATGAAGTGGAAAAAGCCCATCCTGATGTGCATGAAATTTTCTTTCAAGTGTTTGATAAAGGTGGCATGGAGGACGCGGAAGGACGTTATATTGATTTCCGCAATACCTTGATCTTACTGACTTCGAATGTGGGAACGGATGTCATTATGGATATGTGTAAAGACCCCGTATCCTTGCCTAAGTTAGCGGTGATTAATAAGGCATTACACGATCCTTTATTAGAGGTGTTTCCACCTGCATTGATTGGGCGTTTAGTCACTATTCCGTATTACCCCTTAAATGACGAAATTTTACAGACCATTATTCGTTTGAAGTTAAATAAAATTGTAAAAATAGTGGCAGAAAATCATGAGGTTGAAATGACTTATGATGATGATGTCGTTCGGTTGATTTCAGATCGTTGTAATGATGTTGATAGTGGTGCGCGGGTAGTGGATGCGATTTTAACTAATACCGTGCTGCCCAAAATAAGTCGCGCGTTTTTAGAAAATATGATGGTAGGAAAGGAAGTTGCTGTGGCAAGGATAGCTGTAGAAGACGGTGAATTTAGTTATAAATTTTATTAATTAATAGTATTTTAAGATAGTTGCTATCTTAGTTATCAACTGTAATGGAGATAAATAATGTCAAGATTTGGTTTTCGCCTGTTAAGTGGTGGTGTTGGTCCAGCTAATATAACAAATAGTTATATTGCCTTTAGTCCCTCAAATGATTGTGATGAAACCCCTCGGTTATTTCAGTGGCTTAATGTTTTTAACTATTCATCATCACTGCTACTTGGATATTCAATGAGTGCTGTTGACGGGGGGCAATTTTTACCAAGTACCGATACCTCTGGACGACATCTTCCAGCAATATGGGTTAATAAAAAATTACGCCTTGAAGTTTCTGGTTCACATTTTCCATTAGTTAGTACACGGACAGAAGTAAAGTTAACATTATCAAATTACGATGCACATTCACGTGAAATTACAGTCTATGAGGATACTTTTAATATGGATGTTCGTGGTACCAATGTGGGAGGTATTAATGTTGAGGGAAGACTTGAGGCTGTTAATCTTGATAGTTGGAATAACTCTGATGTTTATGCTTCTATTATGCATCCTTTTGACTGGTAATAATAATCGCTATGTTTCGGTTTATCGTCGTTTATATATGACTTCAGATCAAGTAGAAATGATCGTGAGATATGTACGACGATAAATAGGTGAGTCTTAATCATACTAAGGAATATTCTATGCAAAAATCAGTCTTCCAAAAAGATATTTTTTCCATTATGTTAGGTATTCTTGGTGCAAAAAATTAAACCTTATATTGAGCAGTATTCATAAATCATGCCCCCTATTATAAAGCAACAAGAACGCAGTATAGAAATAACGACACCTCTAGACAAGGATGAACTCGTCATTAAAGAGTTTTCTTGTCACGAAGAGCTAGGGCGTTTATTTACTATGGATCTCAAATTACTCAGCACGAATGAAAGTATTAATTTTGAAGATTTACTAGGAAAAAACATCACCATTCGCCTTGATATCATTGAGGAGGGTAAACGCTATTTCAATGGCTTTGTTACTCATTTTGCCCAAACATTGAATGAAGGGAATTATGCTGTTTACCAAATGACTGTAAAACCGTGGTTATGGTTTCTGACACGTACTGCGGATTGTCGTGTATTTCAATTTATGACCGTGCCTGATATCGTTAAACAAGTTTTCCGTGATAATGGCTATAGTGATTTTAAAGAACGCCTTGATAGCAGCTATCATGAATGGGAATACTGTGTTCAATATCGTGAAACTGACTTTAATTTTATTAGTCGTTTACTCGAACAAGAAGGGATCTATTACTATTTTGAACATACGGAAGGTAAGCATACTCTTGTACTCTCTGATGCCTATAGTTCACATGATCCTCTTCCTGATTATAAAGACATTCCTTTTTACCCGCCTGATACAACGGTAGTACGTGATGATGAACAAGTGTCCTCATGGTATGTGGCTAAACAAATAGAATCAGGACAATATGCACTAAATGATTATGATTTTGAACGCCCCAAAGCA
Source organism: Thiothrix sp. (assembly GCA_011375245.1). Classification (GTDB taxonomy): domain Bacteria; phylum Pseudomonadota; class Gammaproteobacteria; order Thiotrichales; family Thiotrichaceae; genus HyVt-477. Next base: position 22,508 of record DRMA01000030.1, read on the forward strand.
GATTTAAAAGTAAACGCTACCGTTTCACGTTCGCATACTAAAGCCAATGAAGAAATTTATGACTATCCTGGTGAATATATTCAGACTAGCGATGGTGATCAATATGCGCGTGCGCGTATTGAAGCGTTACATACCCAATATGAACAAATAACAGGGAGTGGCGATGTTCGTGGTTTTGCCTCAGGCTATTTATTTACCTTAAAAGAATATCCTCGCGAAGACCAAAATAAAGAATATTTACTCATTGCAGTTGATCATCATGCAACGATGGATAGTTACGAATCAGGTTCAGCAGGAGGTAATAGCTATAGCAATTCCTTTGTTGCTATTGATAGTAAAACACCCTTTAGAGCCGCACGTAGTACCGTAAAGCCGACGGTTCAAGGCACACAAACGGCGGTTATTGTTGGGCCTAAGGGCGATGAAATTTATACTGATAAATACAGCCGAGTCAAACTGCAATTTCACTGGGATCGTTATGGAAAATCCGACGAAAATTCATCGTGTTGGATACGTGTATCGCAATTATGGGCAGGTAAAAACTGGGGCGGGATTCATATCCCTCGCATTGGACAAGAAGTGATTGTTAGCTTTTTAGAAGGTGACCCTGACCGCCCAATTATCACAGGGCGAGTTTACAATGCCGATCAAATGCCGCCGTATGATTTACCTGCAAATAAAACGCAAAGCGGGATAAAAAGTCGGAGTTCCAAAGGGGGTTCAGGAGCGAATTTTAATGAGATTCGTATGGAAGATAAAAAAGGCGAAGAGGAACTGTATATTCATGCAGAGAAAGATCATACCAATATTACTGAAAATGATCGTAGCGAGGATGTAGGACATGATCGTTCTTTACATGTTGGACATAATAAAAGTGAGACTATCGATAATGATAAAACGATCATTGTGGATGGTACACATACTGAAACGATTAAAAAAGATACTACCATCACTATTACTGAAGGGAATTTAAAGCAAACTGTTAAGGCAGGAAAAAGTGAGATTACTGTTAATAAAGAGATTATTGAAATCTCCGAAACAGCACATGTTCATATTACGGCAGCGACAGAAATTAAGTTAGAAGTTGGGCAAAGTACACTATTAATGAAAAGCGATGGCAGTATTAAATTAAGTGGTATTAATATTGCTATTGATGGCGAGCAATCAGTCAATACACACGGTATGTCGGTGACAACAAAGGCCGATATGGATCACAATACCGAAGGTTCTATTGTTAAATCAGAAGGCTCAGTGAGTAATACTGTCAAAGGGACAATGGTAATGCTAAATCCATAAGCGATGATGAATAGAAAAATAGAACAACAAAAACAACAGATTCGCATCGTTCCTGGGAAGGACGCGACAGGGCAAGCTATTTTTTCTGTTTTGCTAAAAAGAAGTTATCAAATTAAAAACCAGCAAATTGCCCAACGATTAGTAGAGGTTGATGATTTACAACAGACCGATGAGTATTATAAACCCGCTGACCCGCGTTATAGCACGGTTAAATTTGAAAGTGACCTTGTGCCGTATAAATTAAAAACAGATGTTGTGTTTATTGGCAATGCATATACCGCTGATGGACAACCCGAACAAAGCCTTATGGTTGGTATTGAAGTGGCAGAGAAAAAAAAGCTGATCCAAGTTATTGGTGATCGTCAT
>DRMA01000031.1 GCA_011375245.1 Thiothrix sp.
ACACTAATATCTTAACAACTACTTTAGACCGTTAATCATTAGATACAGCATCCTAAAAAACATGCATAACATGCATGATATTATATAGAAGATTGTTTCATATAAACATAAAATGATTTAAAAACAACCAGATAAACATAATACAAGTAAAAAACCTACAAATAATCCTGAATCAGCTTCTCCGCAATTTGAATACTATTCAATGCCGCACCTTTACGCACATTATCAGCAACAATCCATAAATCAAGACCGTTCGAGTGTGAAATATCTTCTCTAATCCGTCCAACATAAACAGGATCAGTATTCACTGCTTCGGTTACTGCAGTAGGATAACCACCATCGTTACGCTCATCAATAACAACAACACCTTCTGCATGTTCAAGTATTTCCCTTGCTGCCTCAGCAGTTAGCTTGTCTCTAGTTTCAATATGCACTGCTTCAGAATGACCGAAAAAAACAGGTACACGAACGGCTGTTGGGTTGACAACAATATCATCATCTTCAAAAATTTTTCGTGTCTCCCATACTATTTTCATTTCTTCTTTTGTATAGCCATTATCCATAAACACATCTATGTGCGGCAATACATTAAAAGCAATCTGCTTAGAATAAATAGCTACATCATCAATCGGCTGACCATTCAATAATTTAGCCGTTTGTCCTGCTAACTCTTTAATCGCAGGAGCACCTGATCCTGAAACTGCCTGATAAGTTGCAACATTAATACGCCTAATCTTAACAGCATCATGCAATGGCTTCAGTGCTACCAACATTTGTATGGTAGAACAATTAGGGTTCGCAATAATACCTCTATGGGTATGTTGTGCTATCGCATGTGGATTAACCTCAGGCACAACTAACGGAATATCATCGTCATAACGAAAATGTGCTGTATTATCGATAACAATACAACCCGCGGCTGCTGCTTTAGGCGCATATTCTGCTGATATTTTCCCACCTGGAGAAAAGAGACCGATTTGTACCTTAGAGAAGTCAAAGGTAGCAAGGTTCTCTACTCGTAAGGTAGTATTTCCCAGCTTAGCGGGCTTACCAACTGAACGCTCACTAGCTAAAGCATATACTTTTCCATAGGGAAAATTTCGCTCAGCCAAAATGGAGAGCATGGTCTCTCCAACAGCACCTGTTGCACCAACAACGGCTACGTCATACGTTTCTGACATGTTTTTATCCTCATCAATCCTTGAATATTATTAGGGGGTTAGGGAAAGTTATAGCGTTAACGGAGTAATTCCGCAACAACAGCATCACCCATTTCAACAGTGCCTACTTGAGTTGTACCTTGCTCATAGATATCAGCCGTTCTTAAGCCTTTCTTTAACACAGATTTCACTGCTGCTTCCACTCTATCGGCTAAATCAATATTATCTAAACTATAACGCAACATCATACTTACTGATAAGATGGTTGCAAGCGGGTTGGCGATACCTTTACCTGCAATATCAGGTGCTGAACCATGAATCGGTTCATACATGCCTTTACCATGGCTATCCAGTGATGCTGAAGGCAACATACCAATCGAACCTGTTAACATCGCTGCAGCATCTGACAACACATCACCAAATAGGTTCTTTGTCACCATCACGTCAAATTGTTTAGGGTCTTTGACTAACTGCATAGCGGCATTATCAACATACATATGACTCAACTCAACCTCAGGATAGTCTTTCCCAACTCGAATCATCACTTCACGCCAAAGCTCGGAAACCTCAAGTACATTGGCTTTATCGACCGAGCATAAACGCTTATCACGTTTTATTGCAATCGCAAACGCTGAGTGGGCAATCCGCTCTATTTCGGACTCTTTATAGACTAAGGTGTTATAGCCTTCACGCTCACCGTTTTCCAAAGTACGAATGCCACGCGGTTCACCAAAGTAAATTCCTCCCGTTAACTCACGCACAATCATAATATCTAAATTTGACACAATCTCGGGCTTAAGCGAGGAAGCATTAGCCAATTCCTCATACAACAAGGCTGGACGCAAATTTGAGAATAAATCCAGTTCCGAACGAATTGCTAATAAACCACGTTCAGGCCTTAGTTCTCTTGGTAATGCCTCATATTGAGGTCCACCTACTGCCCCTAATAAAATCGCATCAGCTGCTTGGGCAAGTACTTTAGTTTCCTCAGGAAAAGGATGACCAGCATGATCATAGCCTGCTCCTCCAATATAGGCCTCCTCAATTTCAGCAACAAAACCATAATGCTCTTGCAAAACGGTTATTATTTTTTTAGCCTCAGCAATAATTTCAAGACCAATCCCATCGCCAGGTAAAACAACTATTTTTTTCATTATTTTTCTATTTCTCTATATTATTAATTTGCCCATCTAGGATCAAAACAACCAAGGGGCTTCTTGTTTACGTTGCTCTTCGTAAGCCTTGATTGCATCAGTATGTTTCAAGGTTAAGGCAATATCATCAAGACCATTCAACAAACAATATTTACGATAATGATCAACATCAAAAGCAAACGTATCACCACTGGGTAACACTATTTGTTGTTTTTCTAAATTAACTGTTAGTGAGTAACCTTGACCTGATAATGACTTATCAAACAGGAAGTCTACCATCTCATTATCAAGCACAATTGGTAATAAACCACTTTTAAAACTATTGTTAAAAAAGATATCGGCAAAACTGGGGGCAATAACAACACGGAAACCATAACCTACTAACGCCCATACCGCATGTTCACGTGAAGAACCACAACCAAAATTTTTTCGTGCTAGTAAAATGGATGCCCCCACAAATTCAGGTTGGTTTAACACAAATTCAGAATTTAATACTCTTTTAGAGTGATCCATACCAGGCTCACCTACTGTTACATAACGCCAATCATCAAAGAGCGTAGGCCCAAAACCTGTACGTTTGATGGATTTTAAATATTGCTTAGGGATGATCGCATCAGTATCAACATTTGCTCGGTCTAAGGGCAAAATAAGACCTGTGTGCTGTGTAAACTGTTCCATTTATAACTCCCTAATATCAACAAAATGACCAGCAATCGCGGCACCTGCTGCCATTGCTGGACTTACTAAATGGGTTCTTCCACCTTGTCCTTGACGACCTTCAAAATTTCTATTTGAGGTAGAGGCACAACGCTCACCTGCTTCAAGACGATCGGCATTCATTGCTAAACACATCGAACACCCTGGTTCACGCCACTCAAACCCTGCGTCGATAAAAATTTTATCTAGCCCCTCTTGCTCTGCTTGTTGTTTCACTAGCCCAGAACCTGGAACAACCATTGCTAGCATGATGTTATCAGCAATTTTATGTCCTTGTGCAATAGCCGCAGCTTCACGCAAATCTTCAATACGTGAATTGGTACAAGAACCAATAAATACTTTATCAATTTTGATATTATTTATTGCTTCCCCTGCTTTCAATCCCATATAGGTTAGCGCTCTTGCTATTCCTTGTGCCTTAACGGTATCTGTTTCATCATCAGGGCTTGGCACAATCGCACTAATGGGTAATACCATTTCAGGTGATGTTCCCCACGTGACTTGTGGCTCTATAGTGCTTGCATCAATAACCACTGTTGCATCAAAAATAGCATTAGCGTCTGACGTTAACTCTAGCCATGCTGTACTTGCTTGCTGCCACTGCTCTTTCGTTGGTGCATAAGGTCGTCCTTTAACATACTTAATGGTTTTTTCATCTACAGCGACCATACCCGCACGAGCTCCCGCTTCAATAGCCATATTACAAACAGTCATTCGTCCTTCCATCGACAAATCACGAATAGCCTGCCCCGCAAACTCAATCGCATAGCCAGTACCTCCTGCTGTTCCCAATTTGGCAATAATACTAAGAACAATATCTTTTGCAGTTACACCTTTCCCTGTCTGCCCTTCAACGTTAACCAGCATATTTTTCATTTTCTTCTGAATTAAACATTGTGTTGCTAAGACATGCTCAACTTCTGAAGTACCAATACCATACGCCAATGCACCAAATGCACCATGCGTTGATGTATGTGAATCACCACACACAACCGTCATTCCTGGTAATGTTGCACCTTGTTCCGGACCAATAATATGTACAATGCCTTGACGAATATCATTCATATCAAACTTTGTTAAACCAAAAGCTTTACAATTTTTATCTAGAGTTTCTAATTGTAATTTGGCAACAGGATCGGTAATTCCTTTATCTCTATTAATGGTTGGAATATTATGATCAGGAACTGCAAGAACAGAATCAGTACGCCAAGGCTTTCGGTTTGCTAGAACCAAACCTTCAAAAGCTTGTGGTGAAGTTACCTCATGTATTAGATGCCGATCAATATATAGTAAACTCGTACCATCATCTTCTTGATGAACGACATGGGCATCCCATACCTTGTCATAGAGGGTTCTTGAAGCCATTTGTTTTAACCTAAACCTGATTATTTAAAGAAGGCGAACTATACTACGCTTACTTATGATAGGAAACAATTGGCTTCGTAGACTTGTCTCTACATGACCTATATACTCTCGCCATTATACACATAATCATGGGCAATTAATGAATATAAAAGATACAAAAAGTTGGTGGCTGTTAATGACTAAGGCGCATAAAGAATTCTATGCAGAAGAACAACTAAATAACCAAGGTTATACAACTTATAGCCCGCAAGTAAAACGCTTACGCAAAAGAAAAGGCAAAGTCATCAAGAATACTGAACCCCTTTTTCCAAAATATGTATTTATCCAGTTAGACCCTACACAAGACAATTGGATGCCTATTCGTTCAACAAGAGGGATCACTAATTTTGTAAAATTCGGCGGTAATATGCCTGCACAAGTCCCAACATCTATTATTGAAACATTGATGCAAGAAGAGAAAAATTTTGCCGATAAAGTATTTGATATGGATCGTTACAAAAAAGGACAGGTTGTAACCATTAACAACAAGGCCTTTAAAAATATTAGAGGTATTTTTCAATGCTATGAAGGTGAACAAAGAGCAATGGTATTGATTAGTCTATTGCAAACAGAAACAATATTAGATGTCTCACCTGCTGAAATCTGTAACGCATGACAACAAATCAAGGCAGATTATTTTTTAGCTAAAATAATCTGCCTTACAATACCATTACACAATGTATGCTTCTTATAAGCTAGAGGGCAAATGGACTAACAATGCCTCTCACAGCGCCTGTTACCCGACTAAGCCACACACGCGAACCTGACTCATGCACAATAATTTGATCTTTTCCATTCAAATAAGGATCCCGCATCTTACCATTCCGT
>DRMA01000032.1 GCA_011375245.1 Thiothrix sp.
ATACCATGTGCTGATGCCAACCAGGGTAGGTATTATAACTGATATACATCATCCCCTGCTCAGTAAGCAAGGCTTTCCCGAGCTGAAGAATACGCTGCTGTACGGCTGGCGGAACCCATGAAAATACGCCATGCACAATAATATAATCAAATTTCCCATAGTCTGAGGCGCGCATTTGTGCCAGATCATCCACATAGAGCGTAATATTGCTCAGTTCCAATGCATCAATATGCGCCTGCCCCGAAGCAATTTGCACCTCAGACAAATCAATCCCGACAAACTCACTATTAGGAAAATAATAAGCCATTGGCACGATATTACTGCCTTCTGCACAGCCAAGCTCTAAAACGCGGCAGGCTGATGGATCAGGTGTTTCTAAACCATATAAGCGCCCTAATGCAGCCAAAAAAGGCACATAGGTATAAGAAATAGGCAGTGACTCATAGGGAATAGCGTTATAGCTTGTCATGCTTCAGCCGTCCATGCTGTTGTGAATGGGCAAGAAAAGCCCCATTATATAGAGATTCCCATTGATGTCGATGAAACAAATAGGCATAATACGCGCCTATTTTTCAAAGAATTAAGCTTCTGGAGCTACTGTGCCAAATCTAAAACAGGCGAAAAAACGTGTTCGTCAAGCAACAAAAAGTCGTGAGCGTAATAAAGATCAAATGTCGCGTTACCGCACATTCGTTAAAAACGTCGAGAAAGCCGTTATCGCTAATGATAAAGAACAAGCCACTGAATTATTCAAAGTAGCCACTTCAGTCATTGATAGTACGGTAAGTAAAGGTCTTATTCATAAAAACAAAGCAGCACGCAAGAAAAGCCGACTCAACGCTAGTATTCGCGCTCTGTAAAAAACACGCTAAATACTGTTTTATTATATTAAACTGTATTGTTAAAGCCAGCATTGTCTGGCTTTTTGTGTTTGTAAAAAATTATAATTAACTCCCTCTAGCCTGTGAACCATCATGACTGCCGACTATTATCCAGAAATCAAACGCAGACGCACCTTTGCCATTATTTCTCACCCTGACGCGGGTAAAACGACCATTACCGAAAAGCTATTGTTATTTGGACGCGCCATTCAACAAGCAGGCACCGTAAAAGGTAGAAAATCAGGCAAACATGCCACCTCTGATTGGATGGAAATGGAAAAAGAGCGTGGCATCTCTGTCACCTCTTCGGTAATGCAGTTTCCTTATAATGATTGCATTGTTAATTTGCTTGATACCCCAGGGCATGAGGACTTCTCCGAAGATACCTATCGTACCCTAACTGCTGTAGATTCAGCCTTGATGGTCATTGACGTTGCTAAAGGCGTGGAAGAACGTACCATTAAACTAATGGAAGTCTGTCGCTTACGTGATACTCCCATTGTTACCTTTATCAATAAACTAGATCGTGAAGGCAAAGACCCCATTGATCTGCTCGATGAAGTAGAAGACGTACTCGACATTATGTGCGCCCCAATCACATGGCCGATTGGGATGGGCAAAGCCTTAAAGGGCGTTTACCACATTCACCATGATACCGTGCATTTATATAACCCGCAGCACAATGGCTTAATGAATGAAGGCGAAACGATCCAAGGCATTGATAACCCTCGCCTTGATGAGCTGCTAGGCTATCAAGCTGATGAATTGCGTGAAGAAGTTGAGCTAGTTAAAGGGGCAAGTAACGAATTTGACCTTGATCTTTACTTAAATGGTCAGCTATCCCCTGTATTTTTTGGTTCAGCGATTAATAACTTTGGTGTTGCTGAATTACTCGATGGCTTTGTTAAATATGCCCCCTCCCCTCTGCCACGCCAAGCACAAGAACGCGAAGTGGTTGCTGATGAAGCGAAACTCACTGGATTTGTGTTTAAAATACAAGCGAATATGGATCCACAACATCGCGATAGAATCGCCTTTATGCGCATCTGCTCAGGCACCTTTAACAAAGGCATGAAACTCTACCATGTACGCAATGAAAAACAGATTAAAATCCCTGATGCCTTAACTTTTATGGCGGCTGAACGTGGTCATGTGAATGATGCATATGCGGGTGATATTATTGGTATTCATAATCATGGCACCATTCGTATTGGCGATACTTTTACTGAAGGTGAGGTATTACATTTTTCAGGCATTCCAAATTTTGCCCCTGAGTTATTCCGCCGTGCACAATTAAAAGACCCTTTAAAAATTAAACACCTGCAAAAAGGCTTGGATCAACTATGTGAAGAAGGGGCAACTCAGCTCTTTCGTCCAATGAACAATAACAGTCTTATCTTAGGTGCAGTGGGTATATTGCAGTTTGACGTGGTTGCCCATCGTTTAAAAGCAGAATACAAAGTAGAGTGTGCCTTTGAACATGTAAATGTGCAAACAGCACGCTGGATTAGCTGTAATGATGAGAAGATGCTGGAGCAGTTTAAAAAGAAAGTTTCAACAAACCTAGCCATTGATCATGCGGGAGAATTGGTTTATATCGCTCCAACACGCGTCAATTTGCAATTAGCCATAGAAAAATGGCCTGATATTGAGTTTCAGGCCACACGTGAACATGGTGGAAGTTAAGGAAATTCCTAAGAAGGTACTACACCCAATTTATTAAAATCCAAACTATCTATGGGCGATGTTAAATTTTTGTTTGAATGAGTCTTAACCTCTTGTAAAACATCCGAATTATTAATTTGCTCAATAAGACGACGAGAGGGTGCAATCGTTCTTTTCTGTTGAATAATATTTTTAACAAAATCATAACCTAGCTGAAGATTATTAAGAATACGGTTTCCTTGTTTTCGTGTATTTTTATTACTATTCGTAAACAATGACTTAGAAAAATTATCTAAAACCTTGGTGTTACTATTGTCATTCACTCTAATGCCAGCGGTAATATTAGGATCCCTCTTTCTTCCTATTTCCAATATAAGGTTATTAGAAATAATATTATTATATCCTCTAGAGAGCGTTACACCATGATGCTGATTTGATACACAAATATTGTTGTGAATTCTAATATTACTAAAATAAAGCGCTTGACTTTCATCACGTGTAAAAAAACACTGCCAGCCTTTTAAACGAGCGTCTTTGATAGGAGAGTTTCCAGGTATAGAAACATTATTGCGTATCGTAATATCATGATTAGCCACTGTCATTTTCTTAGTATATAGC
>DRMA01000033.1 GCA_011375245.1 Thiothrix sp.
CAGGTTCTTGTGAGTTGCCAGAAGGTGTTGAAATGGTTATGCCAGGTGACAATGTGAAATTGACAGCTACCCTTATTGCACCGATAGCGATGGATGAAGGTTTGCGTTTTGCGATTCGTGAAGGTGGTCGTACCGTTGGTGCAGGTGTTGTTGCTAAAGTGATTGCATAATAGATCGTACAACGAAGTTGTATAGAAGTTGTATAACAGCACATGTAATATTAAATCAGGAAAAAGCTTATGTCAGGTCAGAGAATCCGTATTCGTCTCAAGTCGTTTGATCATCGTTTAATAGATCGTTCGTCTAAAGAAATTATCGAAACAGCAAAGAGAACAGGTGCGCGTGTAAAGGGACCTATTCCTTTACCAACACGTAAAGAGCGTTTTACGATCCTTACCTCACCACATGTTAATAAAGATGCACGTGATCAATATGAGATCAGAACACATAAGCGTTTGATGGATATTGTTGATCCAACAGAAAGAACGGTGGATGCATTAATGAAACTTGATTTAGCTGCGGGTGTTGATGTGCAAATAAAGCTTAACTAATCGTAATCTTTCTGGTATATTTCGCCGCTCTTTACACATTAGGTTATTCAATAAATTAGTACAAGAACAGCTAATAAGCCTGATTAAGTAAAACGCTAATCGCAAATCAGAATTGTATTTTGGAGAAGATAGAATGGCAATCGGTCTAGTAGGTCGAAAAGTGGGAATGACTCGCCTCTATAATGAGGATGGCACTGCTACGCCTGTTACTGTATTGGAAGTTACACCTAATCGTATTTCTCAGTTGAAAACACTTGAGTCAGATGGCTACAATGCGGTGCAAACAACATCAGGCACTGCTAAAGCTTCACGTGTGACAAAAGCAAGAGCAGGGCATTTTGCTAAGGCAGGTGTTGAAGCAGGTAATGTGACACGCGAATCACGTATTGATGATGGTGTTACTGACTTCGAAATTGGCTCTGAGCTTACGCTTAGCATGTTTGAAGCAGGGCAATTAATAGATGTTACAGGTACATCACAAGGTAAAGGCTTCGCAGGTGTTATAAAACGTCACCATTTCGCAGGAAAAGACGCGACGCATGGTAACTCTATTAATCATAGAACTCCTGGTTCAATTGGTCAATGTCAAACACCAGGACGTGTTTTTAAAGGCAAAAAAATGACAGGTCACATGGGTAACGTTAAACGTACACAACAAAATTTAACGATTGTACGAGTAGACGTTGAAAAGAATTTATTATTAGTGAAAGGCGCAGTTCCTGGTTCAAAAGGTGGTTCTGTCGTCGTTAAAGCTGCTGTTAAGGCCTAGGGTAATCACAATGGAATTACAAGTTGTTGATGGAGAGGCTCTTGAATTAGCAGAGGCTATCTTCACAAAAAAATTTAATGAAACACTCGTTCACCAAGCCGTTGTTACTTATATGGCAGGTGGGCGTGCAGGCTCAAAAGCACAAAAGAACCGTTCAGCCGTTAGTGGCGGTGGTATTAAGCCGTGGCGTCAAAAAGGCACTGGTCGTGCCCGAGCTGGAACAATTAGAAGTCCTTTGTGGCGTTCAGGTGGTGTTACCTTTGCTGCTTCGCCAAGAAATTATTCTAAAAAGATTAATCGCAAGATGTACCGTTCGGCAATGCAGTCTATTCTTGCCCAGTTGGTAAGAGATGAACGTTTAGTGGTGATTGATGCTTTGGATATTTCAGCACCAAAGACTAAAGATCTTATTGCTAAACTAAACGGTCTTGTTGATACAACGAATGTATTATTGATCACTGCAAAAGTTGATAATAATGTTGTTCTATCATCACGCAATTTACACAAATGTGAAGTGTTAACAGTCTCAACACTTAATCCTGTGAGTTTGATTGCACATGACAAGGTGGTTGCTACTAGAGAAGCAATGGAGAAAATACAGGAGTGGTTGTCATGAGTCAGGAAGAACGATTATACCAAGTACTGCGTGGTATACATGTGACTGAAAAGACCGTGCTGCAGGGTGAAAAGAGCAATATGCAAGGCTTCAAAGTTGATATTACTGCAACAAAAAAAGAAGTAAAAAAAGCAGTAGAGACTATTTTTGAAGTTGAAGTCGTTAGTGTTCGCACTATTAAAGTGAAAGGAAAAACAAAGAACTTTGGTAAGCGTGTTGGCAAACGAAAAGACTGGAAAAAAGCTTACGTCACTCTTGCTGCTGGTCAGAGTATTGGTGCAGAGCAAAATCCTTAATAGGTGGAGTGAATCATGGCAGTTGTAAAAATGAAACCAACCTCACCTGGTCGTCGTCATCAGGTGAGGGTTGTAAATCAAGGTCTCTATAAAGGTAAGCCACATAAGGCTCTTTTAGAGAAACAAAGTAAATCAGGTGGTCGTAATAACAATGGACGGATCACTACACGTCATATTGGTGGTGGTCATAAACAGCATTATCGTGTTATTGACTTTAAGCGTAATGCTAAAGATGGTATTCCTGCGACAGTAGAACATATTGCTTATGATCCTAATAGAACAGCTAATATCGCTTTATTGAAATATAGTGATGGTGAACGTGCTTATATCATTGCGCCTCGTAACCTAAAGGAAGGTGATCCTATTATGTCAGGTGTTGATGCTGATATAGCAATAGGTAATGCTTTGCCAATGAATAAGATTCCTGTGGGTACTGTTGTTCATTGCGTTGAGATGAAACCAGGTAAAGGCGCACAGATTGCTCGAAGTGCTGGAACTTCAGCACAGCTTGTTGCACGTGATGGGCGTTATGTTACTTTACGTTTACGTTCAGGTGAAATGCGTAAGCTTCTTTCTGTTTGTCGAGCAGTAGTCGGTACAGTTAGTAACCCTGAGCATTCATTGATAAAGCTTGGTAAGGCTGGTGCTAGCCGTCATCGCGGTATTCGTCCAACCGTTCGTGGTGTTTGTATGAACCCAGTTGATCACCCACATGGTGGTGGTGAAGGCAAGACAGCAGGTGGTCGTCATCCTGTGTCACCTTGGGGTACGCCTGCTAAGGGCTTCAAAACACGTAAGAATAAGCGTACAGACAATATGATTGTCCGTCGTAGAAGCAAAGGTAAGAGGTAAATACAGTGCCACGTTCATTGAAAAAAGGGCCTTTTGTTGATCATCATTTGATGACGAAAGTGTTCACCGCAGTAGAAAAAAATGATCGAAAGCCTATCAAAACATGGTCGCGTCGATCAATGATTTTACCTGAAATGGTAGGTTTAACGATTGCTGTTCATAATGGTCGCCAGCATGTTCCTGTTCTTGTAAATGAGAATATGGTTGGACATAAGCTTGGTGAATTTTCGCCAACACGACTATTCCGTGGTCATGCTGCCGATAAAAAAGCGAAGAAAAAATAAGGAACAGACGTTATGGAAACAGCTGCTAAATTAAAGTTTGCCCGTATTTCACCCCAAAAGTGTCGTTTAGTTGCCGATCAGGTTCGTGGACTTCCTGTAGAGAAAGCGCTGGATATTTTAAAGTTTAGCCCAAAGAAAGCCTCAGGTTTGATGGGAAAGGTACTTGAATCTGCGATTGCTAATGCGGAGCATAATGAAGGTGCTGATATTGACGAATTAAGCGTAACTCAAGTTTATGTCGATGCAGGCCCTGTCATGAAGCGCATTAGACCTCGTGCAAAAGGTCGTGCAAATCGAATATTAAAAAGAACAAGTCACATTACCTTGATGGTCGGTGATGGTGAGCGCGATTAAGGAATAATTATGGGACACAAAATACATCCAGTAGGTTTTCGTTTAGGGATTTCAGCCGATTGGCGTTCTAAATGGTACGCAGAGGGTAAAGAATACGCCAAATTTTTACAAGAAGACATTGAAATACGTGAATACCTAATGGCTAAGCTTAAGCATGCGTCTATTGGCGATGTTCATATTGAGCGCCCTGCTAAATCAGCTCATATAACAATACATACAGCAAGACCTGGTATTGTTATTGGTAAAAAAGGTGAAGATATCGAGAGGCTTCGTGCTGAACTTTCTAGAAGGCTGAAGCTGCATAAGAATAATGTAAAAGTTAATATCGAAGAAATTAGAAAGCCTGAGCTTGCTGCTAAGTTAGTCGCAGAAAGCATTGCTCAGCAGCTTGAACGACGCATTATGTTCCGACGTGCAATGAAGCGTGCAGTGGGTAACAGTATGCGTTTCGGTGCATTGGGTATCAAAATAAAGGTTGCAGGTCGTTTGAATGGTGCTGAAATAGCACGCTCAGAAGAATATAGAGAAGGGCGAGTACCTCTTCACACCTTGCGTGCTGATATTGATTATGCAACTGCTACAGCAGCAACATTGTACGGCAATATCGGTATTAAGGTATGGATCTATAAAGGCGAGGTATTTGATCTTGAAGATAAGAAAAAACGCCAGAAAGCATCCGATAATAAAAGGAATAACAAGAGGTAGTATCGAAGATGTTGCAGCCAAAGAAAACAAAGTTTCGCAAGATCCATAAGGGAAGAAACCGTGGTATTGCCACTGTCGCTAACAAAGTTAGTTTCGGCGAATACGGTCTGAAATCTGTAGATCGTGGGCGCTTGACCGCACGTCAAATAGAAGCCGCACGTCGTGCAATGACACGTCATATTAAACGTGGTGGAAAAATTTGGATTCGTGTTTTTCCTGATAAACCTATTACCACTAAACCATTAGAGGTTCGTATGGGTAAAGGTAAAGGTAACGTCGAATATTGGGTTGCACAAATTCAACCTGGTCGGATGTTGTTTGAAATGGAGGGTGTTGATGAGGAGCTTGCACGCGAGGCATTTGAATTAGCTTCAGCTAAACTTCCTATTAAAACAACCTTTATTACGCGTACGGTGATGTAATGAAAACCAGTGAACTTCGTAGCAAAAACTCAGAAGAACTTAATGCTGAGCTTATAGAAAACTTAAAAGAACAGTTTGCTTTGCGTATGCAGCAAGCTGCTGGGCAATTAGAGCGTCCATCCGATATGAAAAGAGTGCGTCGTACGATTGCACGTATTAAAACGCTAATGGCTGAAGCAGGGAAATCAGGTAGTTAATTATGAATGATCAGGCGAAAAGCGAAGCTAAAGTCGTACGCAGCATGACAGGTCGTGTAATTAGCGACAAAATGGATAAAACATTGGTTGTACTTATTGAGCATAAGGTAAAGCATCCTCTCTATGGTAAATATGTTCGTCGTTCTACAAAATATCATGTGCATGACGAAGGCAACCAAGGGAAAATAGGTGATATGGTTTCATTCAAAGAATGTAGACCTATATCAAAGAAGAAGCATTGGGCATTGCTTAATGTTGTTGGGGCAGTTTCTTAGTCTACACCAGAAATCGATAGGATACGATCATGATTCAAATGCAATCAGTATTGAAAATAGCTGATAATAGTGGTGCTAAAAAAGTAATGTGTATCAAGGTTTTGGGTGGTTCTCATAGACGATACGCTCAAATTGGTGACATTATAAAAGTAAGCGTAAAAGAAAGCTTACCTCGGGGTAAGATTAAAAAAGGCGATGTGCATTTTGCCGTTGTAGTGAGGACAGCAAAGGGTGTTCGCCGTCCCGATGGATCTATCATTCGTTTTGATGATAATGCTGCGGTGTTACTCAACTCAAAGAAAGAGCCTGTAGGTACACGTATTTTTGGACCTGTGACGCGCGAGTTACGTGGTGACAAGTTCATGAAAATTATTTCACTCGCTCCTGAAGTTATTTAAGTCTAGGTTTTAAACATGAAGAAAATTCGTAAAGGCGATCAGGTTGTAGTGATTTGTGGCAAAGATAAAGGTCGTCAAAGCTCAGTTACTGAAGTGAAGGATAATGGTAAGCTCCTTATTCAAGATATTAATGTTGCTAAAAAACACGTCAAGCCAAATCCTAATGCAGGTGTCGAAGGCGGTATTGTATCAACAGAGATGCCTATTGATGCATCAAATGTAATGGTTGTCAATCCAGCAACAGAAAAAGGTGATCGCATCGGTTTTAAAGTAGACGATACAGGTAAAAAAGTCCGTTACTTTAAGTCTAATAATGAAGTTGTTGGTTAGGATAAAGCGCATGGCTAGGTTACAAACATATTATAACGATACTGTTGTTAATGAATTGAAGCAAAAATTTTCTTACAGCAGTGTTATGGAAGTCCCTAAACTTACTAAAATTACTCTTAATATGGGTGTTGGTGAGGCGGTCGGTGATAAGAAAGTAATTGAGAAAGCAGTATCTGATCTGACACAGATTACGGGGCAAAAGCCTGTTGTGACAATGAGTCGTAAGTCGATTGCTGGTTTTAAAATTCGTGATGGTTGGCCGATTGGTTGTATGGTTACTCTAAGAAAGCAGCAAATGTATGAGTTTCTTGATCGCTTGGTTAATATCTCTATTCCTCGTATCAGAGATTTTCGTGGTTTGAATCCACGTTCATTCGATGGTGGTGGTAATTATAATATGGGTGTTCAGGAACAGATTATTTTTCCTGAAATTGACTACGATAAGATTGATGTATTGCGTGGCTTAGATATTGCTATCACCACAACGGCTAAAACTGATGCGGAAGCAAGGGCATTGTTAGATGCGTTTAAGTTCCCGTTTAAAGCGAAATAAAGGATCTAGAAAATGGCAAAAAAATCAATGATCGCACGGGAAAGAAAACGCGAAAAAATGGTTGCTAAGTATGTGGCTAAGCGCGCTGCACTTAAGGAAATTATTCGTAGCCCAAGAAGCAGTTTTGAAGAAGTAATGGCAGCAACAGATAGCTTACAAAAGCTTCCCAGAAATAGTAGCCCAGTAAGGTTAAGACAGCGCTGTCATATTACAGGTCGTCCACATGGTGTATACCGTAAGTTTGGCCTATCCAGAAATAAGCTCCGCGAACATGCTATGCAAGGTGATGTTCCTGGATTAACGAAAGCAAGTTGGTAGGTATAATCCATGAGTATGAGTGATCCCATTGCTGACATGTTGACACGTATTCGTAATGGTCAAATGTCGGACAAAAAAACAGTAACATTTCCTTCATCAACACATAAGATAGCTATTTTAGATGTACTTGTTGCAGAAGGCTATGTTGACAGTTATGTTGTTGATGCAAAAGATAATAAACCTGAAGCAACCGTTAAGCTTCGCTATTATCAGGGTAAGCCTGTTATTAGCTTGATTAAGCGTATTAGTCGTCCTGGTTTAAGAATTTTTCGTGGTAAAGATGACTTGCCATCAGTATTAAATGGTTTAGGGGTGGCGATTATATCCACATCTAAAGGTATTATGACTGACCGCACTGCTCGTGAAGCAGGTCAAGGCGGCGAAGTTCTTTGTATAGTTGAATAGCGGTAACTGACATGTCAAAAATTGCTAGAAATCCAGTCCAAGTTCCATCGGGTGTAGAATGTAAAGTTGATGGTCAGTCATTAGCGCTTAAAGGTGCTAAAGGTTCGTTTGACTATACTATTAATCCTCTTGTGAAAGTGACCTTTGATGATAATCAACTTGTTTTTGAGCCGCAAAATAATGCTAAGAATGGTTGGGCAATGGCAGGTACTATGCGCTCTATCACAGCCAATATGGTCACAGGCGTTAGTGACGGTTTTGAAAAAAAACTAGAACTTGTTGGTGTGGGGTATCGCGCCAAGGTACAAGGAAATCAACTTAATTTAATGTTAGGTTTTTCCCATCCTATTAACCATGATATTCCTGATGGTATTACGATAGAAACACCTAAGCCAACTGAAGTTATTGTTCGTGGTAGCGATAAGCAAAGAGTTGGTCAAGTGTGCGCGGAAATACGCGCATATCGTCCACCTGAACCTTATAAGGGTAAAGGTGTTAAGTATGCAGATGAGCGTATTATCCGTAAAGAAGCTAAGAAGAAGTAGGTTTTTATAAAATGAATAAAAAAGATGCAAGAATACGTAGAGGTAAAAAACTACGTTTTAAAATGAAAAAGCAGGGATCAACGCGTCTTTGTATCCATAGAACTGCTCAACATATTTATGCTCAAGTTATCGCACCTAGTACAGCTAAGATTATTGCTTCTGCTTCTACACTGGATAAAACTATTAGCGCCGATTTGAAATCTACCAGTAATAAAGAAGCAGCAGCTGCTGTTGGAAAAGCTGTTGCAGAGCGTGCAAAAGAAAAAGGTGTTGATGTGGTTGCATTTGATCGTTCTGGTTTTAAATATCACGGTCGTGTACAAGCATTGGCAGATGCAGCACGTGAAGCTGGTTTACAATTCTAAAGGTATAGCATGGCAAAGGCAGATAATACAGGCAAAGGTTCAGATGGCCTGATCGAAAAAATGGTACACGTTAACCGTGTTGCTAAAGTCGTTAAAGGTGGTCGTATTTTTGGCTTTACCGCACTGACTGTTGTTGGTGATGGAAAAGGTAAAGTTGGATTTGGCTATGGTAAAGCACGTGAAGTTCCAGTTGCAATTCAAAAGGCAATGGAGAAAGCACGTAAAAACATGGTTCAGGTTGCATTAGTTGATGGAACATTGCAATATGATATTGTTTCTAAGCAAGGTGCAACAAATGTTTTCATGAAGCCTGCATCTGATGGTACAGGTATCATTGCAGGTAGTTCAATGCGTGCTGTCTTTGAAGTTGTTGGTGTGAAGAATGTACTTTCAAAATGTAACGGTTCTAGAAATCCTATCAATGTTGTAAAAGCAACGATTGCAGGGCTTGCTAATATGAAGTCTCCTGAAATGATAGCAGCTAAACGTGGTAAGTCAGTAGAAGAAATTCGAGGTTAAGATCATGGCAGGTGAGAATAAAATAAAGCTCACACTTGTACGTAGCTTAAATGGTCGTTTAAAACGCCATAAAGCATGTGCAAGAGGTTTAGGTATTCGTAAAATGCATAATACAGTAGAGGTTATTGATACGCCTGAAAATAGAGGCATGATCAATAAAATTTCTTATATGCTACAAATTGAGGAAGCATGAAATGCGTTTAAACACATTATCACCTGCTGATGGTAGTCGTAAGATTGCTAAACGTGTTGGTCGTGGCATAGGCTCTGGTCTAGGCAAGACCTGTGGTCGTGGTCATAAAGGTCAGAAGTCACGTTCAGGTGGTTTCCATAAAAGCGGTTTTGAAGGTGGTCAAATGCCTTTACAACGTCGTTTACCTAAAGTTGGTTTTACCTCACGTAAGAAGCCGTATATTGCTGAAATACGTTTGAATGAACTTGATTCATGTGGTAAAGATGTGATCGATC
>DRMA01000034.1 GCA_011375245.1 Thiothrix sp.
AGAAATAGAGCGATTACCAAAAGAGCTATTATTAGGTGATGGAGTGCTAGTATCATTTTTTGCAAGCGTATCTCGTGGTAAGACAAACTCTTCTGCTTTACCATGATTACTAATGACTACTTTTTCTTTACTGATGCTGATAACGATAATTTTTTTATCGTCATCTAAAGCATCATTAACAGCGTAGACTTGTTGAGCTTTTCCGTTATAGGATAATAAAGCATAACCTGTTGATTTTTTATTGTACGACATAATGCCATGTAGTTTTACATTAAGAGCTGGTATAGATACAACAGGAGGTGGCGCTTTTATTTGCTGAGGCTGAGGGGGTGGGGCTATTTTACGTTCTACTTTGCCAAACAAGTGTTGATCAGCAATTATTTTCCCATAATTTTGCTGTTTTTTAGGTTTGCTAATAGTGCGATTTGCATTGACAGGTGTTTGTATTGCAACACTTTCTATAGGGGTTAAAAACATCCATAGTAATTTTGCTAAGCTTATGCCAAGTAGAATAACCAATAAAGTGGTTAACCACTGAGGAACTTTTTTTAATTGTGGATAGTTTTGAGTAAGTGTCATTTTTATCGTTCTTTTTGGATTTATTTACTGGTAGAGGCTACTTGCTACTGTTATCAATTAATAATCTAGCAACTTCTTGATATTTTTCGGCTGATTTTTCTAAAATTTCGGTTGGTATAGTAGGACCAGGAGGTGTTTTATCCCAATCAAGTGTTTCTAAATAATCACGAATAAACTGTTTGTCAAAAGAAGGAGGGCTTGTGCCTTCTTGATAGGAAGCTGCAGGCCAAAAACGTGAAGAGTCGGGTGATAATATCTCATCAATTAATACCAATTCATCCTGCTCATTAAGTCCAAATTCAAATTTTGTATCCGCAATAATAATGCCTTTTTCAAGCGCAAAGGTAGCTGCCTCGGTATAAAGCTGCATACTTACATCACGTACTTGTTGTGCTAATGGCTCACCAATGAGTGATACCATTTTTGCAAAATCAATATTCTCATCATGCCCACCTACCTCTGCTTTTGTAGAGGGAGTGAAAATAGCGTGGGGAAGTTTACTGGCAAGTTGTAGACCTTGAGGCAAATCAATGCCACAGACCTGTCCCGTTTTTTGATAATCTTTCCAGCCAGAGCCAATTAAATAACCTCTAACGATTGCCTCAACAGGCAGGGGGTGTAATTTTTTAACGACAACACTGCGTGAAGCTAACAGCTTAATATCATCGTCTGATAAACCAATATCATGAATCGTTAGAGAGCTAAAATGATTAGGGATAATATGAGATAGTTTTTCAAACCAAAAATTAGATACCGCAGTAAGCACCGCACCTTTGTTAGGGATAGGGTCGGGGAGTACAACATCAAAAGCAGATAATCTATCTGTTGTGATAATCAACATATGCTGTTCATCAATATCATAAATATCACGAACTTTTCCACGAGTGATTAAAGGAAGGTTTTTTAAATTCGTTTCAAAAATAGCAGTTTTCATTGGTGGGTATCGTTACATGAGTGAGCGGAGAGCTTCTACAAGGAGGTTATTAGTTGTATGGATAATATCAGTTTTTTTATGACTAATTTAATCTTTATATTAAGTATTAATGCATTCGTAACAATAGAGATGTACTAAATACTCCACTAATCAGATCTATATTACAGTTTAGATAAAATCTATTAAAATAGTTTTTATGCACGATTTTTTGTGACATTTCAAATAAAAATAATGAAGAGGCAATACTATGAAATTTTTATCCCCAATCTCAGTTTCATCTATCGTATTAGCAGGAATAGTTGGTACGGCTCAAGCAAGTGACTTTAACTATGATTATGTTGAAGGTGGTTATTCAAATTATAATATTGATGAGGTTGATTCGGCATTTGGTGTCAGTGGTTCTTATGATGTCGCTGAAAATATTAATATTATTGGTAGCTATTCAAAAGCCGATATAGATACAGGAACACCTATGAATTTGAGTGTTAATAAACTTTTAGTTGGGGTTGGTTATCACAAAGAAATAGCACCAAAAACAGATATATTAGCCGATATTTCATATTTAAAGATAGAGGGAGAGGTAAGCGTCAATGGCGCAACGGTTAGTGCAAGTGATTCAGGGTATGGTTTAGGAGTGGGAGTGCGCCATCAGTTAACGGATAATATTGAAGGTAATGCCCGTATATCTTATGAAAATATTGATGAGGAGTCTGATACGGCAGTGTCGGTTGGTGGTCGTTATAAAATCAACGAAGCAATGTCGGCAGGTCTTGATTTAACCACAGTAACAAATGAAGGTCCTGAAATTATATCAACGTCATTACGTTGGAATTTCTTGTAAATATTAACCTTGTAATGTCTCTTTTTGTATAAAAGAGGCTCTATCCGTCAATATAACATGGTTGGAGTATTAGCCTCATTCTTAATATATTTTTAAGAATAAGGCTTTTTCGTTTATGTTAAGGATACTCTATTGCGTTTATTTTAGCGTCTACCTAAATGTACAACCGTGTGCAATACACGATATTTTTCAAAATATACGGTAAACTTTCCGTACTCCCATTTTGTTATACGCGGATGATGTTTAGTGACTTTTCCTGTTGATCGTGTAATACGATGTGCTTTGCCAAAGCGGGAACGAACTTGTTTCATTGTGCTACCACGTTTTGGGGTATGCGCACTTTTTGCGACATTAGCATGATGCCCTATATTGATAACATCAGCTTGTGCCATTGGGGGAGTTAGCATAAGACTCGCACTTAAGATAAGGGTTTTTATTTTCATTTTTATATCCAAATATTTTTATCATTGAGGTTTGTATGTGTTTTTTTGATTGCTTGTAGCGGTTCCGTTAAACATTATTAATATAGCAATGGGGGGAGCCTATAGTAATAATCTTTTTTAAAATAATATCTTATATGTTTTAGTCACTATTAACTAAGATAAGCAAGAAACTTAAATATCTTGCTCTTTATTCCTCTATAATTGGCAACTATGTTTAAACCTTTAGAATTATTTATTGGCCTTCGTTACACGCGATCGAAACACAAAAACCATTATATTTCATTTATATCTCTGGCATCTATGCTGGGTATTACCATCGGAGTAATTGTTCTGATAACCGTACTCTCTATTATGAACGGTTTTGAGAAAGAGCTACGAATGAGAATTTTGGGGATGGTAGCGCATGTCACCGTGACAGGCCCAGATAACCTGCTTCCCGATTGGGACTTGCATCAACTCGCCTTGCAAACAGAAGACGATGTTGCAGGAGCAGCACCTTATATAGAGCAACAGGTAATGCTGAGTGCTAATGGCGAGGTGCGGGGTGTGCAAATACAAGGTATTTTGCCTGAATATCAACGTAATGTGAGCGAGGTTGCAACGCATGTGGTTGATGGTGACTTGGATAATTTAAGCCCGCGTGGTTACGGTATCGCTATCGGGGTGGAGCTTGCAGGTTCGCTTGGTGTTTTTGTTGGCGATAAAATAACCGTTATCACTCCGCAAGCAAAAGTTACCCCCGCAGGTGTTATTCCACGAATGAAGCGTTTTACAGTCATGGCGGTTTATAAAATGAATATTCGTGACTATGACAGTAGCACCGCTTTTATTCATATGGCAGATGCAGCTCGCTTATTTAAAACCAGAAAAAATGTAACAGGAATACGCTTAAAATTACACAATCTATTTGATGCTGAAAAAGTCGCTGATAGATTACAAAATAGTTTAGGTGATACGTTTAAAGTAGCGGACTGGGGGCGAGACAATAAAACATTCTTTAAAGCCATAAAAATGGAAAAAATAATGATGTTTTTTGTGCTGTTGCTTATTGTTTTAGTTGCCGTTTTTAACCTTGTTTCTTCCCTGGTGATGGTGGTAAATGCTAAACAGGCAGATATTGCCATTTTGCGGACATTGGGTATGCAAGCCTCTCAAGTAAAACGAATCTTTATGATTCAGGGGAGTTTAGTTGGTTTGATCGGGGCAATTACAGGTGCTGTGCTAGGTGTGCTTTTATCCAATAATTTAGATGTGCTTATTGCAGCTATCGAATCGCTTATCGGGCGAAAAATCTTTCCTGAAGATGTCTTTTATATCTCCAATATACCCTCTGATTTACAGATGAATG
>DRMA01000035.1 GCA_011375245.1 Thiothrix sp.
AAGAGGATGGTTATAAGGACGCATTGCAACATAAATTAGGGGTTAGCATTGGCCGTGCTTATTATTTAACAAATGCTGATAAGCAGAATGAGCAGGAGCAAGATGAAGAAGAGGATGATCAGCCATCAACAGTAAAGGTTAGCTTAGCAGGGTTGGATAAAGCCTATACAGTGGCAATGAACAGTTTTTATCCTATACAAAGTAAGGTCAAACAAGAACAGCGGGTAAACATACTTGATCGTACCTTTCTACTCAATCGACCTTATGGTGATGGTTTAGTCAGCTTAATTTCTGATTTAGAACTGGCAGAAAATAACTGGATTGAAAAATATGATCATGCTGAATTCTTCTGGCAACTGATTCATCGTCATCATGCTTCACCGCGTAATGTATGGTTATTGAACAGTGATGACATGCCACCACTATGGCAGTGGTTATGGCAATACGGTAGTGCTTTTATTATCACTCTTTCGTTGTTAAGTCTCTTGTGGTTTTTCAGCGTTGCGCAACGTTTTGGCCCTCTTATCCCACAGCCCGTTTTGGATAGACGGAGGATTCTTGAACATATACAAGCCAGTGGATATTTCCTTTGGCGGCATGATCAACAGCAGTTAATTCAAAGTAGTCGCGAAAGCGTGCAACAGAAATTTGCAACGCTATTTCCAGCATGGCACCAGCTTAATCAACAAGAACAATTAAAATACGCTAGTGAATATAGCAAACTTTCTACCGATGAATTACAGCATTTATTGTACGAGGAAAAGCCGCTGTCAGCAGATGCTTTTACACACTTAGTACAACAACTGGAAAAATTGAGAACAGGCTGATGCTTGTTTAACGATTAGCAGAAAAATTTAATAGATTAAAATTTAATACATTAATAGGTTAATAGTAAGGAAAAACAATGCAATTAGAGCAAGCGAGTCAACTCATCGCAGAGATAAAAACGGAAATAGGCAAAGCCGTTATTGGACAAAAAAAGGTGATTGACGAAACACTCATCGCATTAATTGCAGGTGGCAATGTCCTTATTGAGGGTGTTCCTGGTTTGGGAAAAACCTTATTAGTAAAAGCGTTAGCCAGTACGTTTGCTGGACAATTTGCGCGGATCCAATTTACTCCTGATTTAATGCCTGCTGATGTCACAGGGCATGTGATGTTTGACATGAAAAATCAAAAATTCAATGTGCGTAAAGGGCCTGTGTTTACCAATCTGCTTTTAGCGGATGAAATCAATCGCGCTCCCGCGAAAACGCAAGCAGCATTGCTTGAAGTGATGCAAGAACATCAAGTTACTATCGAAGGCACAACGTTTCAGACCCATGAACCGTTTATGACCTTGGCAACTCAAAACCCGCTAGAGCAAGAAGGAACGTATCCATTACCAGAAGCACAATTAGATCGTTTTTTACTGAAAATTTTTATTGCTTATCCTAGTGAAGCCGAAGAAGTAAGCATGATTCATGCTGTAACCGATAATAGCGTGGGCGATAAGTTAAGTGTGTCAAATATTAATGCCATTGCCAGTGCTGCAAAACTGATTCAGTTGCAACAATTAGCCGCGAGTATTGCTGTTGATCAAGAAGTGATTAAATATGCAGTAAGAATTGTGCGTGCCAGCCGTGAATGGCAAGGTTTGAGTATTGGGGCAGGTCCGCGTGGTAGTATTTCATTGATACGTGCTGCACGAGCAGTGGCGTTGATGAATAATCATAGCTATGTAACCCCCGATGATATCAAGCAAATCGCAGTACCTGTGTTGCGTCATCGCGTTGCCTTAGCACCTGAGATGGAATTAGAAGGCTATACAACGGATTATTTACTTGAATCTATTTTAAATAAAACCGAAGCTCCCCGCCAATGATCATCCCTGCACAACGGCTGTTTATCGTTCTAGCAGCGATTGCTTTTATCGCATTTTATGCAAGTATTTGGTCTGCTGTTGAGATATTTTGGTTATTTGCATTGCTGATATTAGGCATTTTTGCACTCATTGATGCCTTCCTTGTCTATCGTCCGCATGGCTTGCGTGTGCAACGTGATATTGCGGCTTCTTTGCCTCTTGGTGTTGATCGTGTTGTCAAACTGCGGGTTTATAATGACAGTCAACGTGACTATCAACTGCATCTTTTTGATCATTATCCGCTTGATGTAAGGGTAACAGGCTTGCCGATTAAGTTGGGCTTGGCAGCGAATACCCATGCTGACTTACGTTATAAAATACATGCGATTAAACGTGGTAAAATACACTTTTCTCATACACAAATACATTTGTTATCCCCATTAGGTTTTTGGCAGCGAAATTGTCATATTGATGCATCTTCTGAAGTACATATTTATCCTAACTTTGCCGCTGTATCGCATTATGCCTTGATGGCAACGGATAATCGTTTGAGTCAAATGGGTATTGTTAAAAAACGCCGTCGTGGTGAAGGGCAGGATTTTCATCAATTGCGTGAATACCAGCAGGGTGATTCTTTGCGTCAAATTGACTGGAAAGCAAGTTCACGTATGCGAAAAGTGATTTCACGTGAATACCAAGATGAACGTGATCAAGAAATTATTTTCTTGTTAGATTGTGGACATCGTATGCAAGCGCAAGATAATGAGCTATCGCATTTTGACCATACTTTAAATGCAATTTTGCTTTTGTCTTATGTGGCGTTAAAACAAGGTGATTCAGTGGGGTTAGCGACTTTCAGTGGTATGTCACGTTGGACACCGCCACGTAAAGGGCAGCATATTATGCAGCAAATCTTAAATACTATTTATGATTTACAACCTACCGCAGAATCACCTGATTATAGTCAAATTGCAACGGAGCTAATGGTGCGACATAAAAAACGTGCCTTGGTTATTTTGATTACCAACTTAAGGGATGAAGATGCTGATGATCTTTTGCCAGCACTGAAGTTATTACGTAAACGCCATTTGGTTTTACTAGCAAGTATGCGTGAACAGGCGCTTGATGATGTGCTTGAGATTCCTGTGGCTAATTATAACGATGCAATCGTCAATTCAGCGACCCAACATTATTTGCAATACCGTAAAAAAACCTTTGATACCTTGAAGCAGGCAAAAGTGATTAGTTTGGATGTGCCACCGCAAGCCTTGTCGGTTAATTTGATTAACCACTATTTGGATATTAAGGGGAGGGGGATATTGTAGGTTTTTGTATAGTGTCCATTGAATTAATTTTAAAAAGAACAAAAAATAATCTATACTCGCTTTTCGTTTGTAGACAATAAAAATTATAAATTCACCTTACATAGTGGCTGCTTCTAACTTGGTCGGAATTACCTCTCATATTTTTTGAAACGCACTATACTTAAACAACACACTGTTTTTTTAGAAGAATCTATTTTTACATTTTGTAGAATAAGGTTTTCTTAACGGGATGAATGAAAGCGATCAAGTGCTTATTTCTACTGTCTATAGTGTTATTTCTTAATATTTAAAAAAAGGTTGTTATATATGTCAGAGAATAATCCATACTCAGCAC
>DRMA01000036.1 GCA_011375245.1 Thiothrix sp.
GCTGGATATCCTGATACCCCCATCGCCTTTACATTCGTACGACAAGCCCCACCTACCAGTGCAACACCTCCTCCTTTTGTTGTAAAAAGATGCCCCACATCATAATAATCACTACCAATAATATTGGTTATAAGAGTTTGGTTTTGTTGTAAAAAATCATCTACATTGCCATAAAAAGGATCATTACGAGAATCTGTAAAAATAAGCTGATCATTATTATCGACTAACTCAAAGTGAATAGCTGCATCACGTTCATAGATATGATTAATACGATTAATCGTTGATGCAATAGCAGCCAAAGCGGTCGCTTTTGTACCGCCATGTTGAGCCGTATATTCCCCCGTTGCACTCACCGCAAGGCGATATTTATGCACAGCACTATCACTAATAAACCCTGAATTTTTCTGTAGTTTTTCACCAATATTATAATCTGCATCAGCAGCATGATCATGTACCAATGCACATTGATGTGTATCACCTCTCTTTGCTTTTATCTCTGGCATATTGTCATCTGGCTCTGCTTCCCAGTAACTATGATACATATTTTGTTCTTGCTGTTGCTCTTCTTGATCTGCAACATCTGTAATAGGATCAATATAAGCTATTTTTCCTGTTGCAGTATGCAACATAGCGTGAAAGCCTGCTGGCGATAGATCAATACGTCCAACAACAATAGCATCATCACTTAAAACCTTATACGTCCGTACATTGGGAAACTTTTGTTGTAACGTAATAGAAAGCGTTTGTGTGACCTGCACAGTAACCTTTTTATACGAGCCATCAGGTAAAGGTAACGTAATCAAAGACTGCTCATTAGCCGCTTGCTGTAAACCTTCCGCCATTTGCTCAATATCAAGTTGCAACAATAAATCAGTTTCCCCCTTACTCTTGGGTGCTGACTTTAGCTGCCATAAGCCGACCTCTGCTAGCACTGCTGAGGACATACATAAACACAAAATCAAAACAACAAAAGAGTAATAACGCATGACACAACACTCGGCAATAGTTAACAATGCCTCGATAGTGCTAAATACGTTAGCTAAGCTTAAGCAGAAGGGTTATTAATGTGCTTATAAATACGACACAGCGATCAAAAACACGCCTATCTGCTCTACATAACCAGTTATTTGAACTGCGGTGTTTTTATGCAGATAATCTGAAAAAATTATTATTAATCAACATCTTCATCACCCTTCGTTTTCACCTGATTTTCTATAACAGTTCCTTCCTCATAATCAAGCTGAATTTGCTCTATATGCTGTCCTTTTAGCATCACCCTGCCTTCTCTACGCTCATTACCATGAATACTAAAATCAAAACGATAGATACGTTGAAATGCTAAGCGACCTTGCTTGTTACGTACCAATTTAAGTGTTGTTAATGAGACCGTTTGATCAAGCAATTGTACCTCAATATCACGACAAGCCTTTGTGGCATAAGCCATTGCATTTTCTTTACTTTTCACAGAATCCAGCCAAAAATAAATTAAGCCAATAACAATCAGTAGTACAATAATAGTATTCATAATGTTCTTTAAAGGTCGCCCTAATGTTAACGTTAAAACTGCCAGATCGCTCATTCATTGAGCGCTTATTAATAAATGTTGCTACTGAAGAAATATTGCCACGATTTTGTACCACTGGCTATGAAATTAAACAAGATGGTAGCCTGCTTACCGAAGCTGATTTAGCAACGGATCAAAGAATTTATCAAGTGCTCAAAGAAAAATGGCCTGATATTGCTTTTTTAAGCGAAGAAATGCCCCTTGCTGAACAGGAGGAAAAAGTGGCAACCGCAGAACAACTATGGTGTCTTGATCCTGTTGATGGCACAAGTAATTTTGCAGCGGGTATTCCCTTATTTGCCACGTCACTAGCATTATTTAATCAAGGCGAAGTAGTAATGGCCTTTACCTATGATCCCCTACGCAAAGAAATGTTTAGTGCTGAAAAAGACCAAGGAGCATGGCTAAATGGCAAAAGACTTTGCTGTCAGCCAAGTGGTTTTAAACTAGAAGATGCAATTGCTATTGTGGATCTAAAACGCCTTCCCCCTCCTCTAGCACAACGTATCCTACTTCATCCACCTTATAAATCACAACGAAATCTTGGTAGTTGCGTCCTTGAATGGGCATGGATGGCAGCTAATCGAGGACACCTTTATTTACATGGCGGGATGAAATTGTGGGATCTTGCCGCTGGCACATTACTATTATCTGAAGCAGGTGGCTATGCTTCGACGCTTGATGGAGAAGTTGTGTTTAAAACCTCAATGCAACCTCGTTCAGTCGTTATTTCACCCGATCAAGAATTGTTTAAGCAATGGTATCATTACTTAACACAGCATTAGCTCAAGATTTACGTGTTTCATATGCTTAGTATTCATTAAAAAAATTGATCAATAAAAGAACACATAAAATATTATTATAACTAATGAATAGTAATACTTGTTGGAAAGCTAGCAAAATCCTCACTACACTTAGCCGCGCGCAGATTGTTGACAGCCATTGGCTAAAAACAAGTCTATTCGCAATAAGAGGAAGTTATCTACAGAATAACAGCCTAACTGTTTTACATTATACAATTCCCCTAGGATAAGGATTTTAAACATATGAAAATTAACCTATTAGCAAGCTCTATCATTGCATTATCTGCATTTGTTTCTTTCAACGCATCTGCTTATGACGCGTATAACTTACATAGCGACAAATGGGCTGTTGAATGTAGTGATGGCGAGCTTGCTTCCTTCTCTGGTGATGAAGCAGGTCTAAAAAATGCAGGTGGCGCTTTATGTGAAACTCATGGCGGCCTTGCTGGCTCAAAAGAAGATATGACGGTAAAGAAATTTGCTGATGCTGAAACAGCTTCACCATTATCTGAAGGTAGAGCAGGAGAAAGTGCAACTGAAAATACAGCAGAAGATGCGAAAAAAGACCAAGCTGTTAGCATAAAAGATGCTACTGGTGCTGATGCAGAAAAAATGGAAGCTCCTGCTGGCGATAACCAAAAGTAACCTAAACTAGCAAAGTGAAACATGGAGGAGAGGAGAAACAACAAAGGTAATATTTTACTTACCCCTTCCTCCTGTTCAACTTACAACAATTTTTTTCTTGCCTGAATAACTTGTTGCTTTACTTGCTCAGGGGCGGTTCCACCTAAATGATTACGCGCTGCAACAGAGCCTTCTAGCGTTAATACTTCAAAAACATCCTGTTCAATACGTGTTGAAAATACTTTTAACTCATCCAAGCTCATTTCACTTAAATCTTTACCCACTTCAACTCCATAGCCTACGGCTTTTCCTACTATTTCATGTGCGTCACGGAACGGAATATGCTTACCAACTAAGTAATCTGCCAAATCGGTTGCTGTAGAAAAGCCACGCATTGCAGCTGCTCGCATTAGCTTCGCATTAACTTGCACATGAGGCATCATATCGGCAAAAGCGCGTAAACTCCCCAATAGCGTATCCACAGTATCAAACAAAGGCTCTTTATCTTCTTGGTTATCTTTATTATAAGCCAATGGCTGACTTTTCATTAAGGTCAATAGTGCAATAAGATGCCCATTAACTCGACCTGTTTTTCCACGTACTAACTCGGGTACATCAGGATTTTTTTTCTGTGGCATAATTGATGACCCTGTACAAAAACGATCAGGTAAATCAACAAAACCAAACTGAGCGGATGCCCACAACACCAATTCTTCTGAAAAACGGGATAAATGCGTCATAATAATTGCAGCAACAGCCGTAAATTCAATGGCAAAATCACGATCACTTACTGCATCCAGTGAATTATCGGCTGGGCGCTCAAAACCCAATAACTCAGCAGTATAAGCACGATCAATGGGATAAGTTGTTCCTGCCAACGCAGCAGCACCAAGTGGCATAATATTAATCCGTTTACGACAGTCCTGTAAGCGTTCAACATCACGCACAAGCATCTCATACCATGCCAGCATATGATGACCAAAACTAATGGGTTGAGCCACTTGTAAATGCGTAAAGCCTGGCAAAATAGTATCAGCTTCACGCTCCGCCAATTCAACTAAGCCTCGCTGTAATCGTTGCAACTCCGCTTGAATAGCATCGACTTGTTCGCGCAGCCATAAACGAATATCGGTAGCAACCTGATCATTACGTGAACGCCCCGTATGCAACTTTTTTCCCGTATCACCAATGCGCTGAGTAAGACGCGCTTCAATATTCATATGCACATCTTCCAATGCAACAGACCATGCAAACTCGCCTTGCTCTATTTCTATCTGTATATCATCCAAACCTTGATGAATGGCTTGCTTTTCTTTCTCAGTCAACAATCCAACTTTTTCTAACATAGCAGCATGAGCTTTAGAGCCCGCAATATCATGCTTATAAAGACGCTTATCAAACATAATGGAAGCAGTAAAAGCTTCAACGAAGGCATCGGTGGACTCACTAAAACGTCCGCCCCACAATTTGGCGCTATTATTCTCATTCATGATAAATTTTACTACTTTAAAAAAGCCTAAAACATAGCATAAATCATCGTACAGAAGCGAGAATTAAATTAGCAAAAACTTATAACAAAGAATACTATTTCGCCTTATCTTTAAACAATTTGTGCTATAAAAATCAACACTTCAAATACGCTATTTCCTCATAAAAAAACCATCCACACTAAAAAAAACAACGCTAATCAGGTTTTCTTAACCATTGATTCAGGAATCACGTGATATAGTCCTCTGCGTTTGATCATCTTGCACTTCAGGTGTAGATAATCGAACCCAATAATAATAACAATAAAATTAAAAGAGGATATTTGGTTCGTGTAAATACATAGCATAATAACTGCCACTAACAACGAGCCAACACAAGTAACAATGTCTATCAGTAAGCAACACAATCTCGCTTTTTTGCCCAATATTTGTACAGCGAAATCGGTCATACGAATTTTGCTGGCAGGTATGACAATTGCATTAATTTTGGCACTTGCTGCTGCGAGTGAGCTACAAGCTTTACTTGTTAAATTTGGTCTAAATGCCTTATTTATTTTATGGACAACGATTATGTCAATTATCCTCATCTGTATGTTAGGGAAAATACTCAATCGTGTTAGTAGCACACACGCAGGAGCATTCATTCTTGCCATTACCACCTTTTTTACCTGCATTGCCTCTGTTCTCGGGATTGCAGGGCTCAGCTACTCATCAGGCAATATCGTTTACTGGGATACTTTGTTTGTCTTAAAAAACATCTTCATCAGCGGCATTATCACCCTGCTTGCTTTACGCTATTTTTATGTACAGCAACAATGGAATGAACATGTAAAGTCTGATTCTAATGCAAAGTATGATGCTTTGCAGTCACGCATGCGCCCTCACTTCCTCTTCAATAGTCTCAACACTATTGCGCAGCTTATTACTGTTGATCCAGTACGTGCAGAAGATGCTTTATTAGACCTTGCTGACATTTTCAGGACAACCTTAGATAAACGAAACCGTATTACCTTAGGAGAGGAGCTTGATGTCACCATGCGCTATTTACGTATGGAGGGGTTAAGGCTAGGCAAACGCCGCTTATCCGTTGTTTGGGATATGGAAAAAAATGCGTTGCCTTTTGAAATGCTAATCCCACCACTTTTGTTACAGCCTCTGGTTGAGAACGCTATTTATCATGGCATCCAACCTCGAAAAGAAGGAGGAACCTTAGGTATTAGTCTTTATGAAACAGAAAAATACCTCGATATTTCAGTCAGTAATCCCGTACCACCAGAAGGAACAACAGCACATTCGAAAGGCAATCATATTGCTCAAGAAAACCTAAAAAAACGTTTAGATATAGCCTATGGCGACCGTGCAAAATTATCACTAACAAAAACAGCACATTTGTACCGCGTCGCTTTCCGAATTCCTAAGGAGAACATATGAGCATAAGAATACTCGTCGTGGATGACGAAGAACTTGCACGTGACAGAATAAAAGCATTATTGAATGGCAATGATGACTTCAAGATTTGCGCCGAAGCCGAAAACGGGGCTGAAGCATTA
>DRMA01000037.1 GCA_011375245.1 Thiothrix sp.
AAGTCCAAATCATGGAAGTACGAATGTTGTTTATGGCTATGTTGTTTATACACCAGAAACACAATATACAGGCGATGACAGTTTTAGTTATACTATTACGGATGGACAAAATACAAGTACAGCAACAGTGCGTATTATGGGATTCACGGGATCATCTGATGGTGCGACAGGGGCTGTGGGAGCAACAGAAAACCAAGCTCCTGATGTGAATGATGACTATCTTGGTAATATGCCGGCTAATGCTGATATTTTAGTCTACCCACTGAATAATGATAGTGATGCTGATGGCGATACATTGAGCATTATTGCACTTGGTGGTTCACCTTATGGTTCTGCTAGAGATAATGGTGATGGCACAGTAAGTTTTACCCCAGTACGTGATTATTGTGGTCCTATTGCCTTTAGTTATACGGTGTCCGATGGTCATGGCAATATTGGTAGGGGGACAGTTCATATAACTACAGAATGAAGATTATATTTACAAAGCCATGGTATTGTATTCTACACTGTGGTTTTGTGTTTTAGTAGTTAAGTGGGCTTTTGAGTGATAAGCTTTTTGCTATAAATGTAGGTGGATTTTGTGGATGCATCTTTTTGTTAGTTAGGCGTGATTTTATTGTGAAATTATAATGGAAAATTTAGAAAAAGAAAAATCAGTGAAGCGTAAGAAAAATAAGGTGTTGGGGTGGTTTTTTGATGCTTTTGTAGTCGTTGCTATATTTGTTGCTATCCAAATGTGGATGCAAAGAGATATGGCGGGTGGAGAGGCAATAGATTTTAAAGCAATGACGACTTCTGGTGAAAATATCGCACTAAGTGATTATAAGGGGAAGCCACTGTTATTGCATTTTTGGGCAAGTTGGTGTCATTATTGTACTTTTGAACAAGGTAGTATTACTGATATTAGCAAGGATACACCTGTGCTAACGGTTGCCTTTCAGTCTGGTAGTACCATAGAAGTTGCTGAGTTTATGGAAAAAAAGGGTATTTCATCTTGGGTTACTATTGTTGATGAAGAAGGCGATATTTCAAAAAATTATGGTGTGTCGGCAGTTCCTGCTACTTTTATTATTGATGAAAATGGAAAAATACGTTTTAAAACAGCGGGTTTTACTAGTGAGTGGGGGTTGAAGCTTCGTTTATGGTTAACGAGTTTGCTTTATTAGGTTTTTGATTAGGACTTATTATTCTGTAACTATCGACAATAAAACGAAACAAGTATATCTTTCTCGCGGGCTTTTGTTTTGCTGCCTAGTTGTAGATAAAACCCATGCGTTTCTATTGCTTTTAGTACTTCAGTTGCATTCGCTTGCATTAGTTTTTTATTGCTATCAAGATTGAATTCAAAAGAGAAACTAAGTTCTCCTAGTAGTGCAAGTAACTCATTAGGCAAATTGTTGAAGTTGCCTTTTTGGGTTAAAAAAAGGTAAGTATTGGGTTGTTTATTGCATCGATAAACATAGAGCTGTTGCATTGTATCGTGATTTCGTATTTATTGAATGCTGAGCGTGAGCGTTTGCAGTCGTTTGATGTTGGAAATTTTAATGGTTTGCACCTGTGGTATATCTTCACCTTCTAGTTGCTTATACTTCTCAATAGATATGGATTCTGCTGTTGTACCAGTAGATCGACCTTCAATAATACTATTATCTGCTAATGTAATGCGTAGGTCATTATTGGATAACTCGCTATATTTTTCCTTTACAGTATCTACAAAGACAAGGTAGTGTAATGGTTTTGGTCGCAAACCAATTTCTTCAATATCATCTGAGAGGTTAGTATTTTTAGGCTCTTCTGCTGCTTGTTCAGTCTGCTCAACTTGGGATGTTTGTTGGGTTACTTGTTGTTGTCCAGGGAAAAGGTTATTTTGTTTTAAGTAGCTATATCCACTGGCGTACCATGTAGAGAGAGCAACTCCTAAGCTAATAGTGCTTATTATAAATATACGCCCGATTTTATCCCAAATGGAGGGGAGAATAATTAAATTTAAGCCTGGGGCTAAGGAAATAAAACCAGTGATAACATGATGTTTGAATGAGGTAAATATTATTTTTCCATAAAGCACAATAAATAAGAGGGTACTTAGTGCTGCAAGTATGGTAAGTGCTAGTTTCATCAGAATGTCCTGTTATTGCTTTTATGGTGAGTTAACGAAATTTGCTCGGCAATGTTATCCATGCTTGTCGTGCTGGCTCACTATTCCTACTCGGCAGGATTGTTTAGAGTTCAGCGGTAGTGGATATGACTTGAGCGTACATCCTGACATACCATAACATGAATAACGGAGCCCAGAAGGACTAAGCCTAGTCAACTGAGCTTTTGCAAGCTCGCCCCTTTAGGCGATGAGTGGTTGACTATACTACATATTTTAGTATTTGTCGTGTAGTTCCTATTTTAAATAGTGTAATTTTTCACCAGTATGAAAAATTTATTTTTTTCCTTTGCCTCATGTCAATATTATCTATTGATGCTGTTTGGCATGGGTTTATTGTCAGCATAATGCAGCGGTAACTGAGCTTTGCAAGCTCCCCCTTTAGGGGTGAGTAGTTGACTATGAATTATGCTTTTTCCTATAATTTCATGATTTTTTAAGAGTGAATAAATGAAAATAACAATTATTAGTGCTAGTCAGCGTCATAAATCGAACTCTCAAAGTATGAAGGTAGCACGCTATATGTCACAAATGCTGATAGATAAGTACGTTGCTAAGGATGAGGGTGTAGAAATTATTAGTTTGTCTGATAAGCCTTATCCGTTATGGGATGAAGGTATATGGGATGGGGAAAAAGAATGGAGCGAGGTGTTGGCTCCTATAGTCGAAAAACTTTCTACTAGTGACGCTTTTATTTTCATTGTTCCTGAATATCATGGTATGGCACCTGCTGCTTTAAAGAACTTTTTGTTAATGCATAACAGGCATCAAATTGGGCATAAGCCTGTATTGCTTATTGGTGTTTCGTCTTCTGATGGTGGAGCATACCCACTGGCAGAACTACGTATGAACAGCGCTAAAAATAACCGACTTTGTTATATCCCAGAACAGCTTGTTATTCGTCATGTTGAGTCAGTTTTGAATGATAAAACAA
This sequence comes from Thiothrix sp., assembly GCA_011375245.1. Classification (GTDB taxonomy): domain Bacteria; phylum Pseudomonadota; class Gammaproteobacteria; order Thiotrichales; family Thiotrichaceae; genus HyVt-477. The sequence continues at coordinate 3,087 of DRMA01000037.1, forward strand.
GTGAAAATAATGTTGATGCGGATACCTATTTTAAAGATAGGATTCAATATGCGCTGGGTATTCTTGAACAATATGCTATCGCTTTAAAAGGTATTCGTGAAAGTGGTGTAACAGCTACAGAGGCTTTTAATAATGGCATGTGAATTAGGAAATGTCTTATTTCCATGTATAGATATAAGCAAGTAACACTCACCTCTTTGAAAAATTATTTAGGTGAAAAACTATATTACTTTTTTGCATTGATAGAGCCATATTAGTCATGTTAAATAGACCCGTTCATGTACATCAAAAAATATTAAACCATATTGGTACACATGCTTATTTTAATGATGAGCGCCATTCGGAGCGTCGTAATGAAATGCGCTGGTTGACGGTTGAGCGTACTAATATTCCTATTGAAAATCTTCCTGCATCTTTGTGTGGGATGACAATTGTTCAGTTGACTGACCTACATTTGCATCCTTTTACACGTATTGAACATATTGATCGTGCTGTTTATCTTGCTAATTCTTTAGAGCCAGATGTTATTGTGCTGACAGGGGATTATGTTTGGCATGATGCACAAGATATTTTGGATCTTGCACCTAGCTTGGCTCGACTTGATGCTAAATATGGTGTTTTTTCAATATTAGGTAATCATGAATATAAAACAGATCCTGTTTTAATTACAAAAACATTTGAGAAAATCGGTATCCCTGTGTTTAAGAATCAGGGTATTAATATTCAAGTAGGCAAAGAACTGCTTTATTTAGCAGGCATTGATGATGGCTGGTTAGGAACGCCTGATATTGTTAAAACAATGTCAGGGCATTTAGCGAAGTCGCCCATTGTTTTGCTGGCACATGAGCCAGATATGATTGATTGGTATGCACATGATACACGGATTAATTTACAGTTATCTGGACATACACATGGTGGGCAGATACAAACTACCTCTAATAAACCCCTTGTGCGTCCCTATTTAGGACGAAAGTATGTTCAAGGGTTGCATCGTGTGAATAAGAGCTGGGTGTATACCAGTAGAGGGATTGGCACAACAGGAATACCGCTACGTAAAAATTGTTCGCCTGAGGTGACGCATATTACCCTTGTTGAAGCACAAAAAATAATTAAAAATGGCATCCTTTATAATTGTCAAAAGTAGTTTACAGTTTGAAGCCTGCTAGGAATCGCACTGAAACCGAACGTTGTTTGAGCGTAGCGAGTTTGAAGGCCGAATCCTAGGCTGAATGGTTAACTAAAATATGAAAAATGCCTTAAAAATTATTGGTGGTTATCTTGTTTGACCATTAATCGTTTTGGCACAATGCCTTTATGACTAGAAAGGATGCTGAGCCCTAAAAAACGTTCACGATAATCATAAGTGCGAAGGTAGGTTGTTGCACTAGAGTCTGTTAGTCCTTCTTTTAGATGTGAAAACAGAGGTTCTATTGCTACTGGTTGCCCATATAAATAAGCTATTGTGTCTTTTTCGTTGAGGGTAACGGCTTGAAAGTGACTTAATCCTACATCTGTGGAGAGTAACAACCGATCAATATTTTTGTTCTCTGTGGCATATTTTTCTAAAGTGTCTAAACTTACCATTTGATGATCATCAAATGGATCAACAGTCGTTCGTTTCAACATGGAAATATAAGCGCCACAACCTAATGCCTCACCAATATCCTCAACTAATGTCCGAATATAAGTGCCTTTACTACAGCTTATATGGAGAGAAAGTGAGTGTGTAGTATAGCTAGAAAGAGTGAGGTCAAATATGGTTATTTTGCGACGTTTTCGCTCAATTTCGATTCCTTTTCTTGCCAGCTTATAAAGGGGTTGTCCTTGGTGTTTTAGGGCGGAGTACATGGGAGGAATTTGACTAATAGTGCCTTTAAAGCGGGCTAAAATCTTATGAATCTCTATTTCATTAAGGGATGGAATAGTACGCTCTTGGAGTACCTCGCCTTCAGCATCACCTGTTGTTGTTATTTTTCCTAGTGTTGCTGTGGTCTGGTAGCTTTTATTCGATTCTAATAAAAAAGAGGATACTTTTGTAGCTTCACCAAAACAGATGGGGAGCATACCTGTTGCTAAGGGATCTAGGCTACCTGTATGACCCGCTTTTTGTGCGTTAAACAAGCGTTTAACAATCTGTAGGGCTTTATTTGAGCTAATACCCAGTGGTTTATCTAAGAGAAGAATGCCATCAAGTCTACGTCCTTTAGATTTTCTTCTAGACATTTTTATTAATCTGGAGAAGGGGTGTTATTGTCGCTAGCAATTGCTTTATCAATAAGAGCTGATAAAGCATTGGCCTTTTTCTCTGTATCATCATAGAAAAACGTGAGTTCTGGCGTAGAGCGTAAGGTGAGTGTATGACCTAATTCACGTCGAAGAAAGCCTGAGGCACGTTTAAGCCCCTCAAGGCAGTCATCTATTGTTTCTTCATGCAGTGTATCAAAATAGATTTTTGCATGTTTTAGATCTTTGCTCACTTCAGCATCTAAAATCGAGATCATACTGACACGTGGGTCTTTTAGTTTTTCACGAATAATTTGTGCCAGATTACGTTTAACTTGCTCATTAATGCGGTCTGTGCGGGAATAGTCAAAAGGCATATGCTTATGCCTTTGGAAGTGTGCGAGCAACTTCAGTGCGTTTGAAACACTCAATTTGATCACCTGCTTTGATGTCATTGTAGTTCTTTACACCAATACCACATTCAGTTCCTGTATGAACTTCATTGACGTTATCCTTATGGCGACGCAGTGATTCCAGTTCACCTTCATAGATAACAACATTATCGCGTAGTACACGTATAGCATGACCTTGTTTGATTGTGCCATCAATAATGAGACAGCCAGCAATAGGGCCAAGTGATGATGAGCGAAAAACATCTTTGACACTTGCAAGCCCAACGAACTCCTCACGCAATTCTGGTGCAAGTAGACCACTTAATGCATCTCTAACATCATCAATTGCTTCATAGATAATGCTGTAGTAACGAATGTCAACGCCTGATTCTGATGTTGTACGGCGTGCTGTTGCATCGGCACGAACATTAAAGGCAATAATGACGGCATTTGCTGCATTTGCAAGGTTTGCATCGCCTTCGTTAATACCACCAACACCTGATGAAACAATATTTACTTTTACTTCATCTGTAGAAAGGCGCAGCAGTGATTCGCTAAGTGCTTCTACACTACCTTGCACATCTGCTTTAATGAGTATATTGAGCTGGCTAACTTCACCTTTACCCATGCTGGCAAATAGTGCTTCTAATTTTGCGGCTTGTTGCGCAGAAAGGCGTGATTCACGTTCCTTATGGCGGCGTACTTCAGCAATTTCACGTGCTTTGCGTTCGTTAGAAACCACAAGCATTTCATCACCTGCATTGGGCGCACCCGATAGACCCAATATAGATACTGGCATAGAAGGACCTACTGATTTAGTTGGTTTTCCTATGTCATTGAGCATGGCTCGAACACGACCATATTCCCGACCACATAACACTATGTCGCCTGTTTTTAGTGTGCCGTTTTGTATTAAAACAGTAGCAACTGCACCACGACCTTTTTCTATACTTGCTTCAATGACAAGTCCTGAAGCAGCACCTTCAATAGGGGCTTTTAGTTCTTGCATTTCAGCAATAAGGAGAATGGAATCAAGTAGTGTCTCAATGCCTTCGCCTGTGATAGCGGATACATTGACAAATAAATCTTCACCACCCCATTCTTCTGGAATGACTTCAAGTGCTGAAAGATCACTTTTTACACGTTCTGGATCAGCATTTTCCTTGTCTATTTTATTGATGGCAATAATAATAGGTACACCAGCAGCGCGAGCGTGTTTAATAGCTTCTTTGGTCTGAGGCATTACACTATCATCAGCGGCAACAACAATAATAACAATATCAGTTGCTTGTGAACCTCTGGCACGCATGGAAGAAAAAGCTGCATGTCCTGGTGTATCTAAAAAGGTTATTGTGCCACTAGGTGTATCGACATGATAAGCGCCAATATGTTGAGTAATTCCGCCCGCCTCACCTGCAGTGACACGACTTTCTCGAATATAGTCAAGTAGTGATGTTTTACCATGATCAACATGCCCCATAATGGTAACGACAGGTGGTCTTGAATGTGTTTCATATTCTGTGTTATCAGAGATGATTGTAGCAAGTAATGCTTCATCTTCATCTTGGGTAATGAAGGGAACGGCTTTGTGTCCAAGTTCCTCAATAACGAGGATAGCAGTGTCTTGATCCAATGTTTGGTTAATGGTCGCCATTACGCCCATACCCATTAGCTTTTTAATAAGTTCTGTCGATTGAATACTTGCTTTTTGTGCTAAATCAGCAAGAATAATTGTTTCAGGAACTTCAATGGTTTTTATAACAGGGGCTGTTGGTTTTTCAAAACCATGTTTGTCAGAACGCTCGATTCTAGGTTGTAATACTCTGCGTTTACCACCTTTTCTACGGCGACGGTTATCTTGAGAGCTACCGACTTGTGCATTCCTTCCTTGAAATATTTTCTTCTTTTTCTTGTTTTTTGCTGTTGCAGTGCTATTTTGAGTGGTGGTGCTTGTCGTCGTAGTTGTTTTTACCGTACTTGGGGTTACTGCTGGTTGTGCAGCAGGTGGTGTGACTTTAGCTTTTATAACTTTGCGTGATGGGCGTCTTTTTAGCTGTGATGCGGCTTCATCTAGTGCATTTTTTGCTGAATTTTCCTTGTGCTTGCGTGCAGCTTCAAAAAAATTAATACTTGTATCTACACGTCTTGGGGCAGGTGTTCTTCTTATTGTTCTTAGAGTGCTTATTTTGTTTTCCTGTTTTTTTGGTTTTACAATTGTTTTTTCTGTTTTGTTTGGGATTTTGTTTTCAGGTGTTTTAGTTTTCACTGTTTCTATTTTGGACGGTTCTGTAGTATGAGAAGAAGCGGTAGTTACGGGTTTTTCTTTTGTTGGTTTTTTTATTTCTATGCTTGCGTTAGATTTAGTTATCTTATTTTCAGTGACAGGTAAGGTTTCTTTTCCTGTTGTGATAGGTGTTTGTTTTACCTTAGTCATTGTAGGAGTAGGGGTAGGGGGAGCTGTTTTTCGTTTAACGTTTTCGAGTGCTCTACGTTCTGCTCCCAATTTATCGGTAAATTGTTGACCTTTATTTGTGATAAAATCGTTATCCGCAGCAACTTGTTGTGTTTGGCTTTGTGTGGCTGTTCCTTTTGTCTTTGGGCGACGAATACCAACAGTTACACTACTTTTATTGCTTTGTACTGATTTGTTACGCCCAGCACTACGTTGTTTTCCCATCGTCAATGTTGGTTTTACGTGTGTCTCAGTTGGCGATGTTGTTAGGTTGTTAGATTGTTGTCCTTTACGTATATGTTCTAATAGCAATAATTTTTGTGAATCACTAATAGCATCATCAGCACTACTGACAGGAATTCCAGCATCCTGAAGTTGTTGTAGCATAGTGTCTATAGGGGTGCCCACTATTTGGGCGAGTTGTTTTACAATGATCTCTGACATTAGTTGTGCCTCCTGCCTTATTCATTTTCTGCTGCGTCATCTTCAGCAAACCAAGGTGCGCGTGCAATCATAATGAGTTCGCCAGCACGTTCTTTTGTCATACCTTCAATATCAAGTAGTTCATCTGTGGCTTGCTCTGCAAGGTCTTCCATCGTGCAAATGCCTTTTTGGGCTAGTTTGTGAGCGAGTTCTTCATCCATAGTGTCCATTTCCAATAGGTCATCTGCAGGAGATGCGGTATCGCCTCCTATTGCTTGTGTGAGTAAGGCATTTTGTGCACGTGAACGTAGTTCATTTGCCAAGTCTTCATTGAACTCTTCGATAGCGCATACGTCATCAAAGTCATAGATCAATTCATCAAGTGTTGTAAAACCTTCTTCAAAAAGTATAGTTGCTATATCTTCATCAATATCAAGTTTTTCTGTAAAGAGGTTAAGAATTTCTAGCTGTTCTTGTTGGCTTTGCTCTTCAGCCTCGGTTTCGGTCATTATATCAAGCTTCCAGCCAGTTAGCTCGCTTGCAAGCCTTACATTTTGACCACCTTTGCCAATTGCTTGTGATAATTGATCATCATCAACGCCAATGCGCATCACTTGTTTGTCCTCGTCAATGATGATGGACAGGACTTCAGCGGGTTTCATTGCATTAATCACAAAGGTTGCAATGTCCTCATCCCACGGAATAATGTCAACACGTTCGTCATTGAGTTCATTGGTAACGGTTTGTATGCGTGAACCACGCATACCAACACAAGCACCAACAGGATCAAGGTTAGGTACATTGGAACGTACGGCAATTTTAGCGCGTGAGCCAGGAT
>DRMA01000038.1 GCA_011375245.1 Thiothrix sp.
ACTGGAACATCCGCTTATATCGTTGATATTGATGGAAACTATATCAGGCAACCTAAAAAATCGTATAAACAAGTGACGTTAAGCAAACTGAAAAAATATCACACCAATCAAGATAGGATTTCCCAGTTATGCCTTGCCTAAAAAATCGCTCTACGAGCGATGCACTATCCATCTCTCCCCTAAAGAGGAGGGACTTCCGTGCAAATTTCGTTAAAAAAACTACTCCTGTCATCAATCATCTGTTGATTATCGCAAAGCAAATGGTGATACCGATACCACTGAAGAAACACAAAGTAACAAACCTACTGACACAGTAGAAAAACAAGAAGTAAAAAAAGAGACTGTAAAAGACAAGCCTAAAAACGAAGAATAAGCTGCTAACAAGCAACACCATAAAAACAATCACCCAAAGACAATAAATTCATCCCCCCCTTATCCTACTAAAAAACAAAAACATAATAAGAAGAGAAAACCATGCTCACCAAAAAACTCACCGCCTCGCTTTACCACTTCCTTATCAGTCTATTGATTGTTGGTGCTTTTTTAGCATTCGTTAAATTCTATTGGTATCCAGGCCACTTGCTTGCTATTTCTGGTGTTACTAGCATTTTGCTAATCTTAGTTGCGATTGATATTACACTTGGACCACTAATGACTTTTGTGGTGTATAAACCCAACAAACCAAAGCTAAAACTGGATCTTTCCATTATTGCTGCTTTGCAAATTGCCGCTTTTTCTTATGGTATGTTTACTATTTATCAAGGACACCCATTATATGTTGTTTATGCCGTTAATAGTTTCACTGTGGCAACGGCTAACGAAATAGATCCTAACGATGTATCCAATAAGCAATTGCTAAAATCAAAATTAGCAGGACCGCAAATAGCTTTTGCTAAAATGCCTAAAGATCCTAAAGAATCTGCTGACATCCTTTTTGGCGCTTTTGCAGGCAAACCCGATATTGATAAACTCCCACAATATTTCGAGCCATATGATAAACACCTTGATGATATTTTTGCTAAAAGCATTGATTTAACAAAACTACTTGATAAAAAAGATACTAAACAAGAACTTGAGAAGTTTTTTAGCCATAATGGCGATAAAGGTGATTTTGCCTATTTACCTTTAGTGGGAAAAAGCAAGGATGTTATTTGGGCTTTTAATAAAAAAACGGGCAAACCTGCTGGAATCATTAATATTGATCCTTATCAAATGGCTGTAAATAATTAGTCTAATTACAAGCTCATACCAATTATCTGTAATACATAACCTATCACTCATAGGAAGTATTATTATTATCGAATAAGTCATTCCCAATATGACTTATTCATCATCACCTATAAACACACAAACTTAATAACAATAAAACAATAAAGAGTGCATTTCATGTTTAAAAAACTACTATTATCATCAATTATTGCTATCTTATTACTGACCTCTGCTTTCGCAGCAACTGTTAATATTAATCAAGCTGATATTGTGACCCTTGCTGAAAACCTAAAAGGTATTGGCATGAAAAAAGCCAAAGCCATTGTTGACTATCGTGAAGCAAACGGCGACTTCAATACCATTGATGACATTGTTAACGTAAAAGGTATTGGAGCTAAAACACTACAGAAAAATCGTGAGTCACTTTCTGTTGGGGAAAGCAAAAGTGATGCTGATGTTACTGAAGAAACACAAAGCAATGAAGCTACTGACAAAAAAGAAAAACAAGAAGTGAAAAAAGAGGTAACAAAAGATACGTCTAAAAGCAAAGAATAACCCACCAACAAGCAATAGAATGCACTTAATAATCAATTGATGAGTGCATTCTGTTCCACATACAATCATCCAAAAACAACATCCTCATATAAATCAATCAGATTACATGTCATACCCACACTCTTAAATTCAATAACCGCATCTTCTTGATCAAAACTAACCATCATCCAATGATCATTATCTTGTCGTCGATAAAGCTCAACATAATACTCACGAGGATCAATCAATACATATTCTTCCAAACTTTCTAGTGTACGATATAGAATAAACTTCTTCCCTCTATCTTTACTCTCTGTAGACGGTGAAAGCACTTCAATAATAAGTTTAGGAAATTTTTTTATATAATTTTGTTCTGGGTACTGATCCTTAGCGTCACAAGTCACCATTACATCAGGGTAAAAAAAAGCTTCGTCTTCACCAATACGTACCTTCATATCAGAGACATAAGTACTACAACCAGAACCACGTAGCTGACCTTTTAATAAAAAAGCAGCATTCAACGTCACTTTAACGTGTGCATCACCTGCTCCAGCCATCGCATAAACATCCCCATCAATGTACTCATGCCGAATGTTTGCCAAAGGCTCACCTTCCAAATAGTCCTTGACAGTAATTACTAAATTTTCAGCAACTGATTGATTCATTTTTTTCATCCATTAACGTTTTCATCACAAACCATACTTCCACAAGCGATACAAAAAAGCATCCCAACTCAAACCCAATAAACGGGCTGTCTTTTAGCTTATTTAAAAGGCATAAACGTAATAACTGAACCCCCATCATCCCGCCATTGATAACTATCACCTGAACCACAGCCACTACACGATGAACCACAACTTGCCCCTTGCTGGAAAACCTTGCCTTTCTTTATCCAATACTCTAGCGCAAACTGCGCTGCATC
>DRMA01000039.1 GCA_011375245.1 Thiothrix sp.
ATTATGTGGGACCTGAAGATGTACAAGCGGTAGTGTATGACGTGTTACGCCATCGGCTTATTCTTAGTTTTGAGGCCGAAGCAAAAGGACTTAGCAGTGATGATGTTATAGATGACCTACTTGGACAAGTAGCCGTACCTTGAGTAGTGGTGAAGATAATGAAAGTTGGAGATGGTCTGGTTTATTGCTCGTTGGATTGGTTATTAAAGCAACGCGCTCAAGCAAAACGTTTGCAGTATGGACGTAAAAATGTTCACTCACGACAAACAGGTAATCAGCTTTCTATTTATAAAGGGCGAGGTATGGCTTTTGCGGAATCACGTCCATACCAAGCAGGTGATGATGTACGTTTGTTAGATTGGCGCGTGACGGCGAGAACGGGAAAAGCGTATACAAAACTGTTTATTGAAGAAAAAGAACGTCCTGTTCTGCTTTGGATTGATCTTCGACCACCCATGTTTTTTGCGACACGCGGTTGTTATAAATCGGTGTTGGCAGCCACACTTGCCAGTTTGTTACTCTGGAAAAATTGGCTTGATGGTGATTGCGTGGGTGGGGTAATTATTGATACAAAAGGCGAAATACATACGTTTAAACCCACACGTTGTTTGTCCGCTATTTCACGTATGTTGCAGGTATTAGCTATAGTAACACAAGCAAAACGGATCAAGAACGAACGTGTACAGAACATACCTTTTATTGAAGCCTTGGTTGGATTAAATAGCATGGTTAGGCAGGGTGGGCAGCTTATTCTTATTAGTGACTTTAGAGGGTTAAGTCCTCTTGTTGAACAGCGTTTACGTCTATTTCAACATCGTATTTCTCTTGCATTGGTCGCTATCAGCGATCCTTTTGAGCAGCAACTTCCTGAAACAAGGCGATTGGCACTGTGTGATAATGGTTGTTTTTTAACACTGAATGCAAGTGATAAAATAGCATTACAACCTTACTATGCAACAGTACAACAAAGAGAACAGCAGCTAACTCAGTTAGCTCAACAATTAAGAATACCTCTTATGCAAATTTCAACTGCAGATAAGCCTACTGAACAATTACTAACATTGATGCGAGGCTTTCAATGACACATGCGATAATACAACAAGAATTACCACTACGAGATCTTCATCTGCCTGATACATACTTATGGTGGCCGCTGGCTATCGGTTGGTGGTTCGTTATTGTGATGCTATTAGGCGTTATTATTGGGTTTGGTATATTTTATTACGTGAAGAAAAAAAACAAAATGCAGCATTGTACTATTACCTACGCATTAGGCGTTTTAAAACGACTCTCTAAAGAAAATAACAAGAGCATATTGATTACTCATATTTCACGTTTATTACGTCGTGTGTGCATTAGTCTTTATGGGCGAAGGCAAGTCGCTGGTTTAACAGGGGAACGCTGGTTGCGATTTTTAGATAGGAAAGGTAAAACAACGGCTTTTACCGAGGGTGTAGGGCGTATTTTAGTTGCTTTCCCCTATCAAAAAACAGTGGATTACCCACGACAAGAATTATTATTGTTAGTGCAGCAATGGTTACAAAATCAAAGAAGCCAGCATGTTTGAATTACAATGGTATGGTATGTTGTTATTATTGCCGTTGCCACTAGTCGCTCGTTGGTGGCTAAAGCCAACCCTTATTGTTGATAAACAACCCCAAGCTTTACACGTTCCGTTTATTAATGATTTCCAACAGGCATTTACACCTGCTAAAAATAATCCTAAACAAAGGCGACTGTTATTTTTTTTGGCATTGTTGGCGTGGTTATTTTTTGTTGTTGCGTTGACGAAACCTGTATGGCTGGGGGATGCGGTTAATTTGCCCATTAATGCACGTAATATTTTATTAGCGATTGATTTATCAGGCAGTATGCAAGAGCGTGATTTTACGTTGAAAGGTCGCAATATCTCACGGTTAGCTGCCACGAAAAAAGTGGCGATTGATTTTATTAATCGACGTGCAGGAGATCGTATTGGTCTGATTTTATTTGGTGATCAAGCATACTTGCAAACACCATTAACTCATGACAGAAAAACGGTCGAAAAGTTATTAAGTGAAGCTACATTGGGACTTGCAGGTGAACGTACTGCCTTAGGGGATGCGATTGGACTGGCGATAAAACGGGTGAAAAAGTCGTCTAATCAGTCTTATGTGTTGGTACTTATGACTGATGGTGCGGCAACCGCAGGCGTTGATGTACGTGAGGCTGCTAATATCGCAGCAATGACTGGGTTAAAAATTTATACTGTAGGGATTGGTTCAGCAGCAACAAATACAGTGACGCATCATACTGCACTAGATGAGAAAACCTTACAGCACATTGCACAGATAACAGGAGGGCTGTATTTTAGGGCGCGTACTATTAAAGAGTTTGATGCTATTTATCAGCAGCTTGATACCTTAGAGCCTGTTGTTAGTAAAACAGAGCAATGGCGACCACGTTATGACTTATTTCATTGGCCATTGGCAATAGCCGTTTTATTCATCATATTGCTGGCTAGTTTGCGTATGGTATGGATTAATAGTGTCTAATATTCATTTTTTATATCCTTATTGGTTACTACTTATTCCTATATGGCTACTTTTTTTATTGTTGCTATTTATTTTGCGACAAAGAAGAAAATACCAACTTGCACAATATTGGGATCAGTTTATTGATCCTCAATTGCAGCCTTATGTGTTGAGTAAGGGTAATTATTCCATAACAGGGAAAGAGAATTGGTTATGGAGTGTAGCAATAGGGTTGGCTATTGTTGCCTTAGCAGGACCATCATTGCATAAAAAACAGCAGCCTGCCTATCAATTAGAGCAAGGTCTAGTCATTGCATTGGATCTATCGACCTCGATGTTGAGTGAAGATAATAAGCCTAGTCGTATACAACGTGCAAAATTTAAATTGACTGATCTTGTGAAGCAACGGAAAGAGGGGCAAACAGGCTTAATTGTCTTTGCTGCAGAAGCCTTTAGCGTATCACCCTTAACGACAGAAATGACAACACTTACCGCACAGGTTGAATATCTTACACCTACTACTATGCCTGCACAGGGAAGCCGTGTTGATCGTGCTATTGAACAATCAATACAGCTCTTAAAACAAGCAGGTTTACAAACAGGGCATATTCTATTGTTAACGGATGGTGCTGCTTATCAAGAAAAGGCAGAAGCGGCAGCTAAAAAAGCTCAAGCAGCACACTATACTGTCTCTATTATTGCCTTTGGCACAACACAAGGTAGTTTGATTCCTCTTAGTGATGGGGGGGGGGTAAAAAATAATCAAGGTGAGCAGGTTATAAGTCGTCTTAACCCACTTAGCTTAAAGAAAATAGTAAAAGCAGGTGGAGGATTTTATAGTGAGGCTCGTGCTGACAATAAGGATTTGGAACGCTTGATGGCTTATTATAAAAAAAATAGCTTGTTAGCTTATGATAAAAATAAGACTGGTAAGCAACAACTGTATACCTCTATAAATGATGGTATTTGGTTGTTATTGCCATTAATTCCTTTATTTTTATTACTTTTTCGACGAGGTTATTTATTGTCTTTGTTATTGCTGATGTTTATTGTACAGCCACAAGCAGTATATGCTTTTGAATGGAGTAATTTATGGTTGAACGATGATCAGCGTGCTAAGCGATTATTTGAACAAAAAGACTTTGCGGCTGCTGAAAAGCAGTTTAATAATCAACATTGGCAAGCGATCTCTGCTTATCAACAAGGCGATTATCAGCGTGCGCAACGATTACTGGAAAAAGCTGATACAGCTGAGGATTGGTATAATAAGGGGACTATTTTTGCCAAAATGGGGAAGTTACATGAAGCAGTGTCGGCTTTACAGTTTGCATTAAAAAGGCAGCCTAGCCATCAGGATGCAAGATATAACCTCAAAATTATCCAAGATCATTTGCTAACGAAAAAGCTTGCTGCATTTGCTAAAAAAAATCCTCAGTTTGCAAAGAAAGCCGCTAAAAACAAACAAAAAAGCAAGCAACAGCACAAGCAAGAAGGGCAAAAAAAAGTAACAAAACAAGAAAAGGAAAAACAGCAATTATCCAAACAAAAGCCTACAGATCTAACAAGCCAGCAGGAGCAAGAACGTTTTAAGCAACAATGGTTACGGAGTATCCCTGATGACCCTTCTGGTCTATGGCGACGTAAATTCAAGCAACAATACCAGCAACGAGAGGCAAATGATGAAGAGGAATATTGGTAAAACGGTGTCGGTGTGTTGAAAAAAGACCATAATGCTATGTAAAATGAATTTTTTCTATGCTTTTATTATTGCTTTATTTTTTTATTTATTAAGCACTTGTGCAATAGCGGCTAAGATATCTGTCTGGGTTCATCCTGCGGTGGTTGAGCCTAATGAAACATTGACGTTGACGGTATCAGCAGAAGGGGCGATTAATGATAAGCCTGATTTTTCGGTATTAGAAAAAGATTTTCAGTTATTACGCCATAATAATAGTAGCAGTGTTGATATGAAGCGTGGCTCAACGCTGATTAAACGAAATTGGATGGTTACGTTATTGCCTCGTGCTATGGGGAAAACCATTATACCTGCGATAAAAATTGGTCATTACACGACAACGCCATTAACGATTGAAGTAAGTAAAAAGCCTGCAATTGTACATACCCGTAAGGAGCGTATTTTTATTGAAATCGAAGCAACGCCACAACAACCTTATGTAAACAGCCAAGTGCTATTAGCACAGCGATTGTATTATGCTGTGCCGCTTGATCAAGCTAAACTCAGTGAACCCATTATTAAAAATAATGCGGCGGAAATAATACCGTTACGTTCTCGACCTGCCTACACACAAGAGATTGGTGGGCGCTCTTATCATGTTATTGAACGAAGCTATGCACTTTTTCCAAAGCAAAGTGGCGAAATAACGATAGAGCCTGCTGAGTTTCGTGGGTTGGTGCCTGATGAGCAACGTGTAAAAACCTTTAGTACGTTTAATTTATATTCTCGTGCACAACATGCGGAACATATTATCTCTAAGCCATTAACGCTCGCTATTAAAGCGCGTGCTGCTTCTTTTCGTGGTAAAGACTGGTTACCTGCAAAGAATGTTACCCTGTTTGGAAAATGGTCTATGCCTTCTGGTAGTGAGGTGAAAGTAGGGGATTCTATTACCTTAGAGGTGGGGGTTGTGAGTAGTGGCTTACGGGCAGCTTCTATTCCTGATTTTGCGTTTGATGTACCTGATGAGATAAGGTTCTATGTTGAAAAGCCAACGTTTGATTTTACTATGGCACATAGTGGGCTATCAGGTATTCGCAAACAAAATATAACCTTTATGGTTACTCGCCCTCCTGTAAAAGATAATGTGCTACATTTGCCACGATTGCGTTTGGCATGGTGGAATACGCTGACGGATCAACAAGAAGAAGCTGTTTTAGCAGGAATAACCCTTAAAGTATCAGGTTCATTTAGCTCTGTTGTATCGCCTAATTTTCCTTCTAATTCAGCAAGTCTGTCAAAGAAACAAACCGAATTTTTTGCCGCCTATCCATGGTGGCTAGTGTTGCTGAGTTTGGTGTTGTTGACCTTTATTTTTTTTTCGTTTTATCAGCATTATCGTATGCGTTCAAAAAAAACAATACAAGCAACATTATTGACAGATATGTCTACAAAGCAGCCTTACCCACATCAAAGTAAGCAGGAGCATGTGTTGAAAAAAGAAGGGAATACACCACATATTCTGCTAGAAATACAGGTTGCCTGTGAAGATGCTAATCCTATGCAGGCACAACAAGCATTACAACAATGGGCGGCTGAGGTGATAGGGATTAAACCTGCAATTTTATCAGTCATTGCGACAATTAATTCTGATTTTTCCCGTGAGATAGCGTTGTTAAGTCAAGCTTTATACGCAAAACAGGAAGCGCAATGGCAAGGTCAAGGCTTATGGCTTGCAGTACAACACTATCACGCTGAATACCAAGCTTTGACTACTGTTATTGTAGAAAACGACAATGTTTTGCAGGATTTATATCCTAAGGAAGAAGGGCGAAATAGGGGGGGATTTGTTAGTTGAGCATTCAGCCCGCTAGGATTCACCCTTCAATTTCACTAAACTCGCTATGCTCAAACAACGTTCGGTTTCAGTGCGATTCCTAGCAGGCTTCAAAGTGTCTCCATACCAACTTGTATAGCGGCACTTTAGTCGTGATAGCAAAAACGCAATACGAGCCTTTTTAGTTTTTTGATTATCTTAATCTTAAGCGTTGCCCAACTTTAATCGTTGAGGAGCTCAACTTATTGAGTTTTTTCAAATGTTGTACAGATACTCCTGATTCTCGGGCAATAGAATATAAGGTTTGATTTAAACCTACACGGTATGATTTTTTTCTACTTCTAGAAGGTTTTACAAGTTTTGTAGCTTTTGCTATTTTCAACTTGCTATGTTTGATTGCCTTATTAGTCTCACTTGTATCAATAGTACCTAAACGTAATTTTTGCCCTATTTTAAGATGTGAAGACGATAGTTTATTTATTGCTTTTAAGCGTTTAACAGAAATTTTAGTAATACGTGCAATAGTAGAAAGCGTCTGTCCTTTTCTAACACGGTAGGTTTTTTCTTTTTTGTTGCTTCGTGAACTTTTACTAGAAACGTCCTTTACACCGTTCATCTTATGATAAGCACGCATGACATGGCGTGAATACTTACGCACCTGAGGAAAACGTGGTCCTTTTGTTCGGCTAACAGCCCCTGGTCCGCCATTATAAGCAGCAGCAGCATAATGCTTATTACCATTAAACCGACGAAGTAAGTATTTTAGATAACGTGTACCGCCATCAATATTCTGCCAACTGTTATAACCATTTTTTACACCCATCTTACGA
>DRMA01000040.1 GCA_011375245.1 Thiothrix sp.
ACTTTGTTTATTACGAGCCACAAGCGTTAGAAACGATTGTTCGTGCGCAAGGTGAATTTTCCCAAGCAATCCATCAAATGAGTACAAAACAACAGATAAAAGAAGCTTATAAAACACGTAATGACAACAATCGTGTTGTTCCTTTTAGTGAACGAAAAGACTAAGGTACATAATGCTTTGCTTGGGTGCGTAAAAATGCCTTAAAAGCATCCGCTACAGGAGATACAGCCTTTTCTTTATGCGCCACTAAATGCCAGTAACGTTGTAGTGGAAAACTTTCTACATTTAACGTAATAAGGCGCTGACTACTTAATTCTAAATCAATGGTATGATATGACACAACGCCTAAGCCAAAACCTGCGGATACCGCTTGTTTTATTGCTTCATTACTACTCATTTCAAGTGTTGTAGTACAACATAACCCCGCATTAGAAAAATGTCTTTTAATGGTTTTTTGCGTTCCAGATCCCTTTTCCCTTACGACAAACTTCTCGCCTTGTAAATCTTTTATTGCTATTTTTTCTTTATCTTTTAATGGATGTTCAGGTGGTGCAATAATAACTAGCGGATTAGGCATCAGTTCTTCAGACATTAACCCTACTCCTTCTGGGGGTTCTCCCATAATAGCAAGATCAGGTTCATAGCATTGTAATTGTTGTAAAATAGTGCGCCTGTTTGTTACATCCATACTAATCGTGATGTCGGGATGAAGTTTAGAAAAAGCAGAAATAATACGTGAAGCAAAATAATTCGCGGTACTTGCTACTGAAATGGTTAAATGTCCTTGTTGGCAACCTTTTACATCATCAGCAAAATCCAGCATATTATTATAGGCTTGGATAATTTCATGGCTGTACTTGTGTAATGATTTCCCTGAAGATGTCAAGCTCAACGATTTACCATGCCGTTCAAAAAGGTCAATACCTAGTGCTTTTTCCATTTGTTTCATTTGCATGGATACTGCGGGCTGTGTCATGTGTAGTTTTTCTGCCGCACGCGTATGGTTTTCATAACGAGCAACGGAATCAAAAATTTGTATTTGGCGTAATGATAGGTGAGTCATGTATAATACCTGCCGTGCTGTTCTAGAGAATGATGCTATCTTTGGTTAATTTACAATCATTAACTCTTTGTAATCAGGTGAATTAATAATTTCTATAATCACATTGATTAATATTTAAGCTATTAAGCCTAAGTAACGCTTATGAATAATTGCTGAAATATTTAGTATCCTTTATATCCAATTTACTTCAGAATAGCCACCCTCATGTAGTCAACGGCTACTTCATCATTATTATTAACCACTAGCTAGGAAGAAGACTATGGCAAAGCAGTATGATGCCGGTGTTAAAGAATACCGCGAAACGTATTGGACGCCTGAATACACTCCAAAAGAGACTGATATTCTTGCATGTTTTAAAATTACCCCACAAGACGGTGTTCCTCGTGAAGAAGTTGCAGCCGCTGTTGCAGCTGAATCATCTACAGGTACTTGGACAACGGTATGGACGGATCTATTAACGGATCTTGATTACTATAAAGGTCGTTGTTATGCGATAGAAGATGTACCTGGTGATGATACCTGTTTTTATGGCTTTATCGCTTACCCTATCGATCTTTTTGAAGAAGGTTCAGTGGTCAATATTCTTACTTCTTTAGTGGGTAATGTATTCGGCTTTAAAGCACTTCGCGCACTTCGTTTAGAAGATATCCGTTTCCCTGTTGCCTATGTTATGACCTGTAATGGACCACCACAAGGTATCCAGGTTGAGCGTGATATTCTTAACAAATATGGTCGTCCTCTACTTGGTTGTACAATTAAGCCTAAGCTTGGTCTTTCTGCAAAAAACTACGGTCGTGCCTGTTATGAAGGTCTTCGTGGCGGATTAGATTTCACGAAAGATGACGAAAACGTAAACTCACAGCCCTTTATGCGTTGGAGACATCGTTTTGACTTTGTTATGGAAGCAATCCATAAAGCAGAAGCTGAAACGGGAGAGCGTAAAGGTCACTATTTGAACGTTACCGCTCCCACTTCTGATGAAATGATGCGTCGTGCTGAATATGCAAAAGAAATCGGTGCACCTATCATTATGCACGATTACCTAACGGGTGGTTTATCAGCAAATACGCAACTTGCACAATGGTGTCAAGATAACGGTATGTTGTTACACATTCACCGTGCAATGCATGCGGTGCTTGATCGTAACCCGCATCATGGTATTCACTTCCGTGTGCTTACTAAAATCCTTCGTCTTTCTGGTGGGGATCATCTTCACTCTGGAACGGTTGTGGGTAAATTGGAAGGTGATCGTGAAGCGACATTGGGTTGGATTGACACCATGCGTGACTCTTATGTCAAAGAAGATCGTTCACGTGGTTTATTCTTCGATCAAGACTGGGGTTCAATGCCTGGTGTTATCCCTGTTGCATCAGGTGGTATCCATGTATGGCATATGCCTGCATTGGTTAACATCTTTGGTGATGATTCTTGTCTTCAGTTCGGTGGTGGTACATTAGGTCACCCATGGGGTAACGCAGCAGGTGCAGCGGCTAACCGTGTTGCGGTTGAAGCCTGTGTTGAAGCGCGTAATATGGGGCGTGAGCTTGAGAAAGAAGGTAAAGATATTCTTAAAGCCGCTGCTAAGCATAGTCCTGAATTGGGCGCTGCAATGGAAACGTGGAAAGAAATTAGATTTGAATTCGATACCGTTGACAAGTTGGACGTTTCTCACAAGTAAAGCCTACTTGTTGAAGTAAACTTTGCGGGGTGTATTGGCATATAACGAATAATAAGCTGATCATCCTGTAAATATTTTAAATTATTATTTATATTGAGGAATGTGCTAATGAGTGACGTTCAAGATTACCCATCAAGCTTAAGCGATGCTGCTAGTCGTAAATTTGAAACTTTTTCATACCTACCTGCCTTAACCCCTGAGCAGATTCGCTCACAAATTCAGTATGTTGTGGATAAAGGTTGGAATCCTGGTATTGAGCATACAGAGCCTAACAATACTAGTAGTAACTACTGGTATATGTGGAAACTGCCTATGTTTGGTGAAACAGATGTTGATACTATCTTAAAAGAAGTTGAAGCCTGTCATGCTGCTCATCCAGAAAACCATGTGCGTTTACTGGGTTTTGATAACTTTGCTCAGTCTGCTGGTGCATCAATGGTTATTTACCGTGGTAAAACTGTTTAAATAGTTAGCCCAAAAAAGAGACTTGCTTCCTGCTTATGGGAGTAAGTTTTATTGATTTTCTTTACCGATGACTATCCCTATGGCAAGACCCGTTCAATACGTTGGAATAAATAATGAAGTCAATGGTGGTATGACAACTATTGGTAAAATAATACGTGATGCGTGGGTGTTTGAAATTATTCCAGAAACACAAACTTGTGAAGGCTGGAATTTAGCAGGCATTGATGCTTTATTGGATAAAGTTAATATTGAATGGGATAAATATGGTTGTCTATTCAGTAATTTACCACCAGAAATTGCTGAACGTCACCGAAGGATTCATGATGCCGCTATAGCTAAAGCCCGTGAGGCAGGCTGGTGTGGTGAAATCGAAACAGACGACGAAAAATAAACAAAAACAAAACAACAAATATTCTCGCCTTATTGGTCGTGTGCTGAAAGGGTGCTAAACATGCATCAATCAGATAATTTAACCAATATGGCTCAAAATAGCTTAGGTTATTTAGTCTTTATTCCTTCGCTAAAAACAAGCAAAACAATTACCGAATAGATGAGAAATGCCCGATATGTCTGATATAACCGTCGATCCTCAACAATACATCATCCATGATGAACCTTACTATGAGCAAGTTAATCGTGAAGTAGAACTTTATGAAGCGGCTTATAATGTGCGTATGCCTATGATGCTAAAAGGGCCAACAGGATGTGGTAAATCCCGTTTTGTTGAGCATATGGCATGGAAACTACAGCGCCCATTAATCACTGTTGCCTGTAATGAAGATATGACTGCGTCTGATTTAGTAGGGCGCTTCTTGTTAGATAAAGACGGTACAAAATGGCAGGATGGTCCACTAACAACGGCTGCTCGTATGGGGGCTATTTGTTATCTAGATGAGGTCGTTGAAGCACGTCAAGATACTACAGTTGTTATCCATCCACTAACGGATCACCGTCGTACTTTACCTTTAGATAAAAAAGGTGAGTTAATCCATGCTCATCCTGATTTCCAATTAGTTATTTCCTATAACCCTGGTTATCAGAGCTTAATGAAAGATCTAAAACAATCGACGAAACAGCGTTTTGGCGGTATGGACTTTGATTATCCTGAAGAAAAACTAGAAACGTCTATTGTGAGCAGAGAATCAGATATTGATCCTGAGATAGCTGCTAAATTAGTACAAATCGCTCATCGTGCACGTAACCTAAAAGGTCATGGGCTTGATGAAGGTATTTCTACTCGCCTATTGGTTTATGCAGGACAACTAATCAGCAAAGGCGTTGATGCAGAAGATGCTTGTTCAATGACAATGGTCACACCATTGACGGATGACCCCGATATGCGTGATACGCTGAATGCAGCCGTACAAACATTCTTCGGATAATAAGCGAAATAATAGATAATAGATAGATGCGTGTACGCATCATTTAACTAGTGCGGTTCTTTTTATGCCCATCAAACTCGAAGATTACGCGGAATTCCTTGAAAAAGCAGCACCAGAAGTCAAGGATGTGCTGGATAGTACCTTTCATGAATCTGCACGGATTATGTCGCCCACTGGTCTGCAAGCCTATATGGATGGTGGAAAGGCACTTTGTAACCTACGACGTGGTAGTGACCTTGTGGTTACTTACCTTGAAGAAATGCCCTTGGTCGCTAAGGAATGTGGTGAGGATATTATTCCTGACTGCATTACTGCAGCGATGAAACTATCATCAATGACCTCAGGCGAAGTCATTAGCCTGATGCTTTCTAGCTTGCCAACAGCAGCGCGTCGTTTAGGTGATGCATCTCTTGTGCGGGGGTATCTAACACTGATTCATCAACTTGCATCAACTGCTGCACGCGGTTTGCGCCCAATGCTGTCGCATATTGATGAGTTACTTTCCAAATTAACGTTAAGTGGTTTACGTCGCTGGGCAAATTTCGGCGCACAAGCTTATCGGCGTGATTTTAATAATCTTACGTCGTACTTCAACCTAGAATCAAAAGACAGTCGCGCTATGTTAGAGAAAGAGCGTCGTGGCGTACTGTTTGTTAAGGTGCAACGTAAGTTAAATTTCTACTTGCGTGCTTTATGGGGACGTGACTTCTTCTTGCGTCCAACAGGTGCTGATTTTGCCGATTTTCGTCCCTATATTGAAAACCGCATTCTCTATATGCCCGATGCTGTTGATGATTTTGAGGGTGTTCCTGGATTAGAATTGTACCGTGCCACGGTTGCTCATATGGCTTCCCATATGTGTTACAGCACCTCTTCTATGTCTGCTGAACAACTTAGTCCTGCACAAATGTTCTTTATTGGTTTATTAGAAGATGCACGGGTTGAGTATAAAGCGACTCAAGCGTTTCCTGGTTTGAAAAAACTATGGAAATCGTTGATGGAAATTGAACGTGGCGATGATGTTGAACACCCAACTATGTTGGTGCTGGAACATATTGCTTTAATGTTGCTTGATTCCAGCGTTGGATCAGATGATGAAGCAATTAATGGGTTTGTCGCAAGATTCCATGAGGACATTGATGAAAAACAAGATGATAATCATCATTCTTGGTTAATGGGGATGGAATTATTTAATATGTTTGCAGGGCGTAAAGCCATGCCTAGCTTGCGTATTTTAGAGCGTTACCGTATTCCTTATCGTGATGATAATCGTATTATTTGGCATTTTGAAGACGCTAATTGGGATACTGAATTTGAGTACGTTTCAGCCAGTCAACGTCAGGTTCGTAAATATGTCAGTGTGATCGACATGGCAAACGAAGTCGATTGTGAGTTAGCAGGTGATGATGCACAAGAAATTTGGGTGTGTTCGACTGAAATGCGTCCTTATGAAGATGATTTAACCGATAATATGATTAGTTTCAATGATATGTGGGGGAAGGAACCTATTTCAGATCCGTTCCATTATCAAGAGTGGGATTATCAAATTCAACTGCATCGTCCTGATTGGGCAACGGTTTATGAACGTCGTCAAGGTCGTGCTGATCCTGAAATCATTGAAGATATTCTTACTGAGTATAAGCCCGTTGCCCATCGTATTAAACAAATCATCGACTTACTAACCCCCGCAGGTGTACAACGTCAACGCGGTATGGAAGATGGTGATGAAATTGACATCAATGCTGCCGTTGATGCCATGATTGCGATTCGTATGGGTGAACAACCTAGTCCGCGTATTACTATGCGTAATGTACTGAAAAATCGTGATTTATCAGTAGTTGTTCTCCTTGATCTCTCTGAGTCAACGAATGAGATAATGGAGGGTTCCGATAAAACCGTTTTGGAACTGACGCGTGAAGCAGCAACACTCGTTGCTACCGCGATTGATGGTATTGGTGACCCCTTTGCTTTACATGGCTTTGCGTCGGATGGTCGTCATGATGTGCAATATTATCGTTTTAAAGATTTTAACCAGCATTTTGATGATGAAGCGAAATCACGTTTGGCAGGGATGAAAGGTGGGTTTTCAACCCGTATGGGGGCGGCGTTACGCCATGCAGGTCATCACTTATTGAAACAACAAGAAAGACGCAAACTCATCTTGCTAGTAACGGATGGCGAACCTGCTGATATTGACGAACGTGATCCACAGCATCTGCGCCATGATGCGAAAAAAGCAGTAGAAGAACTGTATAGTACTGGAGTTTTGACTTATTGTTTAACCTTAGATCCTCATGCCGATAGCTATGTCAAACGTATTTTTGGTGAGAATAACTATACCATTATTGATCATGTCGATCGTTTGCCTGAGCAATTGCCATTGTTGTTTGCGAGTTTGACGAAATAGGCAGATAAGCAGAGTTCCCCCCCATCCATAACGTTTGATTTGAATGGGGGAGAGGTCATTTATGCGAGTAAGCGCTTTGGTATTAGTGGCGTTAGCTGCAACCTTTGGGACGAGGTAATCCAGCTACTTTATTGGCTGATTTAATGAGACCACCTTTTGGGAAAAGGCTAAAGATATATTTATTGGTACTACGATCTTTACCAAACTTAGTTTTCATTAATTTCATAAATTTACGCGGCTCAGCGACTTGACCATTTTCATAGAATGCTTCACGAGTTAGATTAATGATATCCCAGTGCTCCTCTGTTAAATCATCAATATCTTCAACATCAGTTGCGATTTTTTTAGCAATTTCAACACTCCATTCATCAAGATTTTCTAACCAACCTGCTTCACTGAGTTGAACCATTGTACCATTTACTTCAATTTCCATTAGATTTTCCTTATATGTTTAATTATGTATGTGCGCAAGCATAGCACTAAAAAGACGGCTTCGATAAAATCCTACTTTATGTGTATGCAATTAATAATCAATTTGAGGCATCCTTCATAGATTGATAATTGTTCAAAGTAGTTTACAGTTTGAAGCCTGCTAGGAATCGGACTGAAACCGAACGTTGTTTGAGCATAGCGAGTTTAGTGAGATTGAAGGGCGAATCCTAGCAAGCTGAATGGTTAACTAAAATATGAAAGATGCCCAATTTGATGGTTTTTAGGTTATGTTTCAGCAAGGAGCTGATTAATCATATTCTGTGCCTGAGAGGCGTAGTTACCACCAAATAAATTAAAATGATTGAGTATATGGTAAAGGTTGTAGAGTGTTTTTCGTGTTTGATAGCCAGTATCAATAGCAAAATGCGTATTATAGGCACTAAAAAAACGTTTTCCTGGATTGCCAAATAATTCCATCATTGCCAAGTCTGCCTCATGATCGCCATAATAAATGGCAGGGTCATAGATAACAGGCTGTCCTTGTTTATCAGCGCTATAGTTACCGCTCCAAAGATCACCATGTAACAAAGAAGGGAGTGGTTTATAGTCACTAAAAAAACAACTTAGTCGGGAGGCAAGTTGCATTCCTTGTGTGAAAGCAGGGGCTGAAAAGCCCTTTCGTTGTGCTAGTGCTAACTGGTATTCCAAGCGTTCATTACGCCAAAAACTAATCCAATCATTATGCAGTGGGTTATGTTGTACTGTTGAGCCAATCGTGTTGTTTTGTGTCCAGCCAAAGTGGCTTTGTGTGCAGTGGTGCATTGCTGCTAATTGCTTAGCGAATAACTCAGCAGATGGGGTACCTTGTAGTTGAATGTACTCCATAACAAGAAAAGCATGTTGTTGAGTTGTTCCGCTACAAAGTGGTGTTGGAACACGTATAGTCGCTGAGTTTGCTATTTCTTTGAGTCCCTTGCTTTCAGCTACAAACATTGGCAACAGATGTTTGTTATTGCTTTTTACTAACCATGCTCTTCCTTGTTGATCACGTACTTTCCACGCTTGGCTGATACTTCCTCCACTTATAAGCTGTGCTTCACCAAGATGAATGGGGTTACCAAGCTGAGCTTGAATTGCTTCGGTGATACTTTGCCAGTGTATATTCATGCTCCTGTGGTGTGAGTGAAACGTAACTCTTTGGGGAGGACAAAGGATATGGTCTCAACAATGCCTTGGTCATCAATGCTGTGATTTGCTCCTAGTGTTTCAAGATGTTGTACGACTTCTTTAACTAATACTTCAGGAGCAGATGCGCCTGCTGTGAGACCAATCGTATTGACTCCCTCAAACCATTCTGGCTTTATATCTCCTGCGCCATCAATGAGATAAGCAGGGGTGTTGCGTTTAATTGAGAGTTCTTTTAGGCGATTGGAGTTGGAGCTATTGGGTGAGCCAACAACGAGTACAACATCGCTGTTGTTGGCAAGGCGTTTTAAAGCATCTTGTCGATTTTGGGTGGCGTAGCATATATCGTCTTTTTTAGGGCCAATAATGTTAGGGAAACGCTGGCGTAAGGCATCAATAATAATATAGGCATCATCAACTGATAGGGTGGTTTGGGTGACAAAACTTATTTTTTCAGGGTTTTTAACGTTTAATTCTGCTACTTCCACAATAGAGTCAACACGGTAAATATTGCCACCATAAGAGGTATCATATTGCCCCATTGTGCCTTCTACTTCAGGGTGGTTTTTGTGTCCAATAAGTATAGTTTCACGACCTTCACGGCTATAACGTAGTACTTCAAGATGTACTTTAGTGACTAAAGGGCAGGTTGCATCAAAGACTTTTAACCCTCTCTTTTTGGCTTCATCTTGTACGACCTTAGAAACTCCATGTGCGCTAAAAATAACAATTTTGTTATCAGGGACTTCATCCAGCTCATTAACGAAGACAGCACCTTTATTACGTAAATTGTTGACAACAAAACGATTATGAACGACTTCATGACGAACATAAATCGGCGCGCCAAAGGCTTCTATGGCACGATCAACTATTTCTATTGCACGATCTACACCTGCACAAAACCCTCGGGGGTTAGCTAGAATAACTTGCATAATAATGTCGATCCTTGTTGATAATTTAACGAAATTTGCACGGAAGTCCCTCCTCTTTAGGGGAGGGATGGATAGTACATCGCTCGTAGAGCGATTTTTTTAGGCGAGGCATAGTTGGGAAATCCTATCTTGATTGGTGTGATATTTTTTCAGTTTGCTTAACGTCACTTGTTTATACGATTTTTTAGGTTGCCTGATATAGTTTCCATCAATATCAACGATATAAGCGGATGTTCCAGTGAAGCCAGAAATA